>CAVELH010000153.1:425-5723 GCA_963616385.1 bacterium
TTATTGTATTATGCATTTTTATTCTGGTTAAATGGCTGCTGGATTATAAATGGAATTATGCTCCATACGGAACGGATAATTATCAGAATGAAAAAAGTACGTTGATAGGCTATTCAAATATAAGAAATTATCAGGACAAAAAAATAATATTTAATTGTACTATAAATAGTGGTGCGTATAAGGTTTATTTTTATAAGATTCCAGAGAATCATGCCGTAATGCAGTTCCTTAATGCTGATATTGAAGAAGTAAGTAAGTTGTATGCTGCGGGATTAAAAATGCCTACAACTACAGATGGAATGGAACTTATCGAGTCATATGAATACAGCGCAGATGGTGAGTATGCTGTTGATACATCTGATTGGGAATTAGGAGTATATGCCATGAAGTTTGTCGTTGATGAGCAAACGAGTGCTAACATAAAAATTGGATATAGGTATAAATGTTATAATTGGCAGAGGGCAAAGATTTGGATAATGAGTTTGTTTGGTAGTGAGGCAGAAGAAGCGGCAAGGGAGGAAATATCACCATATTAAAGTGCTATGATGAGTATATTGAAAAGACTTTTTAGATACAGAATATCAGTAATTTGTTTTATATTGGGAATGTCAGTATCATTTTTGGCGTTATATTATGGCAACCGAAGTGTTTACGAATATAATAACTCTCTTAATGATGCAGCTAAAACACACTATGAATTTGAGCAGAAAGCAACTTTTTATGGGGATAGGTTGCCATTGAGTAATGTACCAGTAATGGATACTGGAAATTGCAACCTATATGGTATATATCTGACAGTTAATGCACCTAACATAACAACAGGATTCTGGGTATCAATATATTCAAACGAAGAATATTTATATCCTTTGGAAAAAGGCCATTATCCTACAATGGAAGAGTTAAATTCTGATGACAGTACTATTGTTATAGGAAGAAATTATATACCATACATATATGTTGTTAATGATAAAGAGTATATTGATGTTCAGGGGGAACCATATTGTATTGCAGGTGTTTTTGGGGGAGAAAGCACAGAATTTGATGATAAAGCTATGATATTCAATGATAATATGGGGGATATGGCTAGAAACGTTCTTGAATCTGATTGTTCTTTGTGGGGAATGAATTTTATGTTTCAAAGTAATATTTCCGATGTATATTCCAATTACATGGTTATGAGTGATTACTTGAACCCTTACGGAACATTATATGAACAGATGGAAGAATATGTCATATATGATGAGGTGTCTTCTGAGAAGGATGTATATTTTTATTTAATTTTATTGTATTACGTTGGTATCACTATTATGATATCGGTATTTTGGATGTATGAAAGAAAAAAGGAATTAATTATACGGAGAAGATATGGATATAGCAGTAAGGATATTCTTTGTATGTTGATTAAAGAATTAGTTGCTATGAGCGTAGTTTCTATAGTACTGTCGCTTGCAGTAATTTTATGCCTGAATGTAAGTGCTATTGGTCACATGATAAGCGTAACAATGAATATAAAACTGTTAGCTATAACAACAATTATGTATGAGATATTTGTTGTAACGGTATCATTAATTTTTCCGACATTTATTATATTAAAAAAGATACCTAACATAAGAATGAATAGATATTAGGAGAGCGGATATGAAAATATCAGGTATTTTTAAATTCTCATTTTCTATGTTATATCGAAAAAAGGCGGCGTTAATAATTCATGTTTTTATTATGGCAATATGTGTATGTCTGATAACATATGCGTATATGAATTATTATATTGTGAATGAGAATGTTATTACATTTAGGGATATGCTTAAGCCTAAACCGGATAACCTATACAAAATTTCATTTGATAACCGAGGGGTATATAACGAGCAAACTGCTAACAGTATTCTTGATTTTTGTAGGGAAGTAGCTTCTGACAAGGAGAAAAATACAGCAATCTATTACTATGATAATTATTATTTCTTTGATTCTAAGGATTCTGTTATTGCATATGGTGGAGATACATTGTGTCTTAATGAAGGTGCATTTTCACTAAAACAGCTATACAGTGAAGATGGGCAGAAAATATCTTTAAGTGACAGAGAAATGGTCGTTGGTTATAACTATAGAGATATAATGCCCAAAGGCAGTACATGGCAGACAAGAGATGGAAAAAAATATACTGTAAAGTATGTTTTGAAGAAAAATGAGAAATGGTTTAGTTCTATTATGTTGGATGATGAACAATTTTCGGTCTGTCTGGATGATTATTTGATATTACCTATTCAATATGAGGTTGTTGAAAATGATCATTATTTTGGGTATATATTTCAAAACGGGGTTTATTTTGTATCTGACAAAGGGGAATATAAGACATTAGAAACATACTATAAAGATGTAGGAAAAAACAATAATTGCTCAATAACAATATATTCCGGTGAAAAAATGATTCACGACTATATAAGTACATATAGGAATGAGTACTTTGTTACGAATTTTAAAATTATATTAGTGTTGACGCTCTCGTTAATAGGACTGCTAATGGTCAATATAATAAGTCTGATACAGCAGAAACAAACATTACTTATAATGTATAGATATGGTGTCAGCAGGAGAGAGCATATTTTGATTCATGTTGTTAATCAGATATTGCAGAGTGTTCTTGCTGCCTGTATAGCATATATTGTGATGCTAAGGAGATATGCTATACAGGAATATAATAGATTGGAATATTACAATTCGATAGTTTTAGCGTCAATTTTAACAGTAGTAGCTGTTGTTATTATAGTTGAGATTATATCAGATAAGGTATTGATAGGATTTTTGGAAGAGGTTAATAATGGCAAATGATATTATAGAATTAAGAAATATAACTAAAATATATAAAAATGGAAAAATTGAGACACCTGTCTTACATGGTCTGAATATGACTATAAAACAACAAGAATTTGTTGCTATTTGTGGTACATCTGGCTGTGGAAAAACAACATTATTAAATATAATTGGATGTGTTGACATGCCGAGCGATGGTGAATATAAAATAGATGGTGAAATAGTTAATTATAAAAACAGAAAAAAACTTGAGTATTACAGAAAGGAAATGTTTAGTTTTATATTTCAGGATTTCGCACTTATGGATAAATTTACTGTTGAGGAGAACATTGAAATGCCTCTTATTGCAAAAGGAATTTCAAGAAAACAGAGAAAAAAATTGATTTCCCATGGAATAGAATTGGTTGGAATAGATGAATGTATAAATAAGCTGCCATCACAGTTATCAGGAGGACAACAGCAGCGTGTTGCTATTGCAAGGGCTGTTGCAATGGGAAATCCTATTGTTCTGGCGGATGAGCCTACAGGGGCTTTAGATGAAGATAATTCAAATAAGTTAATGGACATATTTAGATTGATGGTAGACGATGGACATACTATAATTATGGTGACGCATGATACAAGACTGTCACATAAGGCAGATAGGGTAATTGAATTACAAAAGTAATGAATAGGTTAAATAAAGAAGATAAGAAAAACAGACAGAGTGGAAAATGGTATATAACAACACTTATACTGGCTTTGATTGTAGGCTCAGGATTAATTACATACAATATCTCAGATAATGATAGTGGTTCAGATTATAATGGAGCTTCTGAATCTTGCATATCGCTTGAGGACATCCCTGATTACTCAGGTGCCCCATATGTTGAGATTAATAATAATGAACCGTTTTTTACACAGGAAGAAAGAAGTAACTTAGATGCATTTGAAAATTACAGCGAATTAGATGAGCTTGGCAGGTGTGGAGTTGCATATGCGAATGTTTGCCGTGAGCTTATGCCAACAGAACCGAGAGGTGAGATAGGTGATATTAAACCAACCGGATGGCATACAGTTAAGTATAATGACATAATTGATGGCAATTATTTATATAACAGATGTCATTTGATTGGATATCAGCTAACCGGTGAAAATGACAATGCCAGAAATCTCATCACAGGGACAAGATATCTGAATATAAATGGGATGCTTCCGTTTGAGAATATGATTTACGAATATCTGGAGGCAAATAATAATCATGTTTTGTATAGAGTAACGCCTGTATTCGAGGGCAACAATCTGGTGGCAAGTGGTGTGCTCTTAGAGGGATATTCGGTTGAAGATTCAGGCAGTGGCATATGCTTTAATGTGTATTGCTATAATATACAGCCGGGAATACATATAGATTATGCAACTGGAGATTCCTGTGAGGAGCAGACATATGTGGCAGACACGTCAACCAAAATGGATTCCACATATATGGATGAAACAGGCGAAATATCGGATACAGGCGCACAGGAAGATAGTGAGTTGGTATGGATTTCTGCCACCGGCAGTAAATACCATTCTATAAATAATTGTGGTAACATGAATCTTGATAAGGCAACACAGACAACAAGAAAACAGGCAGAGGATATGGGGTATAGTGCCTGTAAGCTGTGTTGGTGATTTTAATTTTTACACCCTTCAAAATAAATACACATGACACACATAAAGCGTGGACTTTCCACGCTTTTTTTGATATGATATTACATATAAAGCTAAATGGAGGTTTAAATGTATGCAGGATAAACTTACAGCTATACAACAGGAAGTTAATAAGGTTATAAAGGGAAAAGAGGACGTTGTTAAGAAAGTGCTTGCAGCCATGATAGCGGGAGGTCATATCCTTATGGAGGATATACCGGGAGTTGGTAAGACAACACTTGCAATGACATTTGCGAAGAGCATGTCACTTGATTATAAGCGTGTACAGTTTACACCTGATGTGCTCCCTTCTGATATATTGGGATTTTCGATGTACAATTCAGCCACTAAGGAATTTGAATATAAAGCTGGTTCTGTATTTTGTAACCTCTTTCTGGCAGATGAGATAAACAGAACGTCACCTAAGACACAGTCAGCACTGCTTGAGGTCATGGAGGAGGGCACAGCCACGGTTGATGGAGTGACAAGAAAGCTGCCAGAACCATTCATAGTTATTGCGACTGAGAATCCATATGGTTCATCTGGAACACAGATGCTACCGGAATCTCAGCTTGACAGATTCATGGTATGCCTGTCAATGGGCTATCCAAGTCATGCAGATGCAGTAGAGATACTTAAGGGAAATGCAGCCAAGCCTCTTAATAATGTTCAGGGAATTATGAATATAGATGAGCTTGTAGAATTAAGAAGAATGTCAAATGACCTTTATGTCAAAGATGAAATATATGAATACATTGTAAATATAGTTGAGGCTACGAGAAGTTTAGATATCTTTTCCATGGGAGCAAGCCCTAGAGGTAC
>CAVELH010000154.1:0-5711 GCA_963616385.1 bacterium
CTCTTTGTACTACCTGAATCCTCAAGTTTTTTATTTAAGATTTTTGCCACTATATCATCTGAATTATCTACTGCCACAGGACTTATAAACTCTTCTTGTGTGATAACACTAATTTTGAATTCAAACTTATCTATATTATTTTTGTAATACCAAAGTGCCACATCACACAATAAGTCGCATAAATATGTAACATCTACCAATATTTTTCGATATGTCACTTCTCCATATCCAACCTCAAACGAACATGCCGCCTGTTGAATAACCGTTCCGTCCCCTAGTAAAAGCATAAAATCATCAAGTTGATTATTTGACTCTTTAACCTTATCCCCTATAACACTTGGAGAACCTTGATGCAAAAATGTATTTCTCAAATTATATATCACTTCACCACTTAACAATGGGGCTTTCTGCCCAGCATCTTCATTTTTCATATAACATCCGATATAGTTGTCATACCAAGCTATATAACGTTTTGCAACTGATGACTCCTCTGGATATTCTGCCATTCCACACATATCTGGCAAAGTAAGTGCTAATGATAATGCTGCAAAATAGCACTTATTCTTCAATGACTGTTTTATGTTTGTTGTGTAAATTTCAATCATAATAACCCCTCACTATACATATCATAATGTAAGCTACTCCCTGTTTTATTCTCTATATTGATATTTTTTCAGCTTTTTACCCATAACAATGCATATGAAACTTCCACTTATACCAAGTATGAACATCATAAGTGCTGCACCTGAGCCTTTTCCCATACCAAAAAGTGTTTTTAAAACCAAATTTCCCCCATACCTGGCCATGAATGGTTCGCATACATCATCTACCATAAATCCGCCTAAAAACAAACCAATTGGAATCGTAAAAAACTGCAATGTATTTCTGCACGCATAAACACGTCCCTGTAGTTCAACTGGAATGGAACACCTAAGAATAACTTCCAGATTCGTACTCATAACGGGCACCAAAAGCCATCCAATTACCTGTCCTATACACCATAATAGCGGCTCTCTGGCAAATGCCATAATAAAGTTTTCCGTTCCCATTGAAAACAACATTGTCAGATATACGACCTTAACTCTGTCCTTAGGCTTGGGTAAGCTTGAGGCAATCAGGCTTCCGATAATCATAGCTATACCTGAACAGGAAGTAACAATTCCAAGAACTGTCTGACTACCTTTCGGATTCGGCAGCACATATCCCGGTAATATTGCATCAAAAGCAGAAGATACCAGATTAATACCTGCCATAAACAATAACAATGTCATAATCATTGGATTACCTTTCAAGAATCCAATTCCTTCTTTTGCAAGGAGAAGGACACCATCTTTCTCTTTATTTATACTCTTTGGTATCTTAATTAAAAGCAGCAATGTTGCAAATGCAACCAAAAAGCTTCCAACATCCACTGCAATCACTCCATTCAGTCCCAGAAAAGAATACAATGCTGTGGCAATCAATGGATTTAAAATGGATATCATTGACCTTGATAATGAACGAAGTGCACTTGTCTTCTGATAATACTTTTCAGGTATAATAAGTGTCATAGCAACTTCTGATGCTGGCTGCTGAACTGTATTCATCAATCCCGAAATAGCATTTAATGCATATAAATGCCATACCATCAGATGTTTTGTATTATACAATCCAAATACTACTATTGTACAAAGCACTGCAAGCACATCACATATAAGCATTGTTTTCTTTTTGTCAAATTTATCTGTCAGTGCCCCAGCAAATATACTCATCAACACATACGGGGCATAAGAGCATATGGTAAGTGCTGCTGTGCTCAATGAAGAACCTGTCTTCTCATACAGCCATAATGTCAGTGCAAATGCTATGATACTACTTCCTAATTGTGACACACTCTGAGTAAGCCAGAGTATTAAAAAATTTCTAAGTGGATATAAATCATTATTCTTTCTTTTATTCATTTCTTTGCTCCTTTTCATAACAATTATTTTAAGTCAGAAGCAAAGTCTGAGGATATCAGCCTGATACTGTTCCTCCATGCAGTCTCCTCAAACCCTGCACGGAGCTGTTGCAATACAAAGTTTCATTTCTTTTACCTCTCATTCTTTATAGTTATTTTCATTTATCTTATATAACCATTTCCTAATCTATATGTCTAGGACATTTGCCGCACTTAACTCTGAAATATCTGTCCCGGCATTTTCTTTTTCTCTTTATATGGAAATTGCTTATCAAATGCTTCAGCTTCTTGTTCATCAACCATATACCCTGCCGGTGTTGCATACTCACCCGTAATTCCATTCAGATAACCTGGTATCAGTTCTTTGCAAAGGAAAAATGATGCATCTTCCCCCTCTGGCAACCCGTGATAACGTATACCAAACTCACTTGCCTGCCTAAAACCACTTTTCCCATAAAAATCAATATTTCCTTCAAAACATAATGCTCCACAGTCAAGCTCTGCTGCCTTTTCTAATGAATAATCAAGCAAAATTTTTCCATAACCTTTACGTTTAAACTCATTTTTAATACAGATTGGTCCCATTGTCATAATAGGAATTTTTCTTCCGTCATCTGCCGCTATTGTAGTTCTCACAAAAATATTTTGACCGATTAATACTCTGTCCTGATACATTACAAAATCAAGCTCTGGCACAAAATCCTTATCATTTCTTAATTGATGCAGTACATAATGTTCTAAACATCCAGGACGATACACATTCCAGAAGCTTTCTCTTACAAGATTTTCCACTTCGCGATATTCACTCTTTTCTTCCACGCGAATTACAATATTACTATTCATTATATAATTCTCCTTCTACTCTACTGTTATAATTTAGTTTTGAAACTAAAAATTATTACTTAAGTTTCTTCAGCATATTACTTATAGCTGATTCAAATTCCTCTTTTATAATTTTTTTATCGCCTGCACCATCATAAACAGAATAATAAAAAAACATTATTGCATAAAATTTGACTGCTTTTTCATTGGCATTTTCAATACCCATACCTTCAAATATATCCTTTACATATGAGGCTGGTCCTGAAGCAAGATATTGCTGATACAATCCCTGCATTTCATCGTTTCTGAACTGCTCTATGATAAGCATCTTACGAAACGACGAGGCAAAATCATCTTCCGTCCAGTATTCAAACATAGACTTACTATAATCCTCAAAATCATCCAAGGAAATATTCTCGTACTTTTCAGACATATTTTCTTTGTCATCTTCTGGCATATTACAATCTGCTGCCTGATTACAGTCTCCCTGCTCCATCCGCTCTACAATACAGTCAAAAATATCTCTTTTACTCTTGTAATAGCGGTATAACGCACCCTTTGTCATATCCAGAGCACCTGCTATCTGGCTAACCGAGACCGCCTCGTAACCATCTCTTGCAAACAAGTGAAGTGCTGCATTTAATATTTCTTCTTTCCTATCTCTCATTCTAATATCCTCCAGCAAAAATAAACGAACGTTTACTTTTTCATTTTAGTAAACGCTCGTTTATTTGTCAAGAATTACTTTACGCATCATACTCCCCACTTCTCAGCATAACAATCTCCTCTTTGTATGGAGGATATGATTTTTTAGCATCCGTAAGTGACTTCACATATGGTGTCTCCAAAATCTTCGGAACATCCATGAAATCTTTATGCCATACAATATTGTAGAGTGCATCAAATCCTATCGAGCCACGTCCTATATTTTCATGTCTGTCCTTCGCTGCTCCACGCGGATTTTTGCTGTCGTTGATATGAAACACAGCTATCTGATTCTTGCCGATAATTCTGTCAAACTTCTCAATAACACCATCAAAATCATTTGCCACATCATAGCCAGCATCATTAGTGTGACAAGTATCAAAACAGACACACAGCTTCTCATTATATATGACACCATCATAAATGCGTGCCAGCTCCTCAAAGCTTCTGCCAATCTCACTTCCCTTGCCAGCCATTGTCTCAAGTGCAATATTTACCGGAGTATCTTTCACAAGCACCTCATTTAACCCCTTAATTATACTTGCAATTCCTGCATCTGCCCCTGCATTTACATGCGAACCGGGATGCAGAACGAGCGTCCTGCTTCCCATTGCCGCAGTACGCTCAAGCTCCGTCCTTAAGAAATCAACTGCAAGTTGATATATTTCCGGCTTCACCGTATTTGCCAGATTAATTATATATGGTGCATGAACAACAAATTCTGTGATATCATTTGCACGCATCAGCTCCCACGCTTCCTCCACCCGAAGCTCTGACACGTCTTTTCTGCGAGTATTTTGTGGTGCACCTGTGTATAACATAAATGTATTTGCATCGTAAGAAAGTGCCTCCTTAACCGAACCAAGCATCATCTCTTTACCACTCATTCCAACATGACTTCCGATTTTCATACCACATATTCCCCTCTGCTTTTTGTATATCATACCATAAATGAATTTATTTACGCGACTGTATTTTCCAATACACCAATTTTCTCAATCTCACAACGAATCACATCACCACTCTTAAGGAATACAGGTGGCTTCATGCCGAGTGCAACTCCACCAGGCGTACCTGTTGCAATTACAGTTCCAGCCTCAAGTGTCATGCCAGATGACAGTTCTTCCACAGCTTCTTCAACCGTAGTAATCATCAGGCTTGTGTTACTATTCTGTCTGCACTCGCCATTTACATAACATGAAATATCCAGATTATGCGCATCTAAAAGCTCATCTGCCGTCACAATACATGGTCCCATCGGAGTATAACCATCCAGACTTTTTCCAAAGTACCATTGTTTATGTTTAAATTGAAGATTTCTGGCACTAACATCATTAATTACCGTATAACCAAATATATAGTCCTGTACATTCTCCCTCTTCACTCTGCTGGCATCTTTCTTCAAAATTACACCTAATTCCACCTCATAATCTAACTGATTAACAAAATCATAATTCGGAATATTTTCTCCCGATGCTGTACAACGATTAACACGTTTAGAGAAATAAATTGCATCTGTTTTTTCTGAGAAATCCTGAATATCGGCTGTCTCTTCTATGTGCTCCTTGTAATTTACTCCAAGGCAAACGATATCCTGTTTTGGCTTTACAATCGGTGCCAGCAATGTATAGTCTGTAATTGGTGCAATATCAAGCTTACCCTCTTTTACCTGCAAAAGCTTCTCTCTAAGTTCTCCGGCTGTCTCATCCCAAATCACAATCAGCTCATTCATGTCACGCACAGATATTCCAAATGCGTCCAAAGCATAAAGCTTCTCTTCCACCTCCACTGCCACCTGTGCTCTTCCATTATTCTCTATAGTGTATAATCTCATTAATTAGCCCCTCCTATAATTGTTATAACTGATTCGATACTTATTTTCTGTACCTGTTGCATGTCAAGTGCTTCGCACATTGCATCATCCATTTGCATGTGTGCGCAATTCTCCAATATTCCGATTGCCACATACAATCTTTCCCGAAGGTTAGGCATATTGGCAAGCTTTGCTGTACATTTCGGTATAAGTGCCTCGACAGCATTCCATTGAATCTTATCGTAGGCTGCCTTTATATCCGCGTCAATATGTCTTAAGCTCTCTAACTCCTCGTGGATTGCGTAATATTTTTTATGTAGAAGATAAAACTGCTGCAAAGCATACTCAAGTATTTCCTCCAACGTATCAAATTCCATAAGCTGTCTGTCCTCTGTCCCAGAAAACATCTGTATATTTGTATAGCAATATTCT
>CAVELH010000155.1:0-5641 GCA_963616385.1 bacterium
AAAACGAGACGACCGAAGTCGCCTCGTAAAAGTCTAACTTTGAGGGGTCACCTCAATAATGATGTCTTTTTTTTATTTGTAAAAGAGTATTTAATTATAAAAATTCTATGCTAAATAGATAATTTTTATCACTAACTCATATTGTGTTTTGCTTTTCGTTATGATATTCTACTAACAGTTAGTAACAACTAACTACTGTGAATAAATCATGTGAGCTCCTTATCAATGTAGCAGGCAGTTACATTGATGACCGGAAGATGAGCCTCTTCCGGTGGGTGCTCCTATATCGAAAGGAGATATAATATTATGTGTTATTTGGAAATTGAGAAGGTCATCGGTAGAGAAATCTTAGATTCGAGAGGAAATCCTACAGTTGAGGCAGAGGTAACTCTGATAGATGGAACAGTAGGAAGAGGTACAGCCCCAAGTGGTGCGTCTACAGGTGAGTTTGAAGCATTAGAGCTTCGTGATGGAGATAAGTCAAGATATCTTGGAAAGGGTGTATCTAAGGCAGTTGATAATATCAACACTGTTATTGCAGAGGCAATAGTTGGATTAGATGCATCTGATATATATGCAGTTGATAAGGCTATGATTGATGCTGATGGAACAAAGGACAAGTCAAAGCTTGGCGCAAATGCTATACTTGCAGTTTCTATCGCTACAGCAAGAGCAGCAGCTACAGCACTTGATATTCCTTTGTATAGATTCCTTGGAGGAATATCAGGAAACAGACTTCCTGTACCAATGATGAACATTGTCAATGGTGGATGCCATGCTCTTTCATCAGGACTTGATGTACAGGAGTTCATGATTATGCCTGTTGGAGCTCCAACATTTAAGGAGTGCTTAAGATGGTGTGCAGAGGTATTCCATAACCTTGCAGCTATATTAAAGGACAGAGGCCTTGCAACATCTGTTGGTGACGAGGGTGGATTTGCACCAGCACTTAAGTCTGATGAGGAGGCTATCGAGACAATTCTTGAGGCTGTTAAGAAGGCTGGCTATGAGCCGGGCAAGGACTTTATGATTGCCATGGACGCTGCTTCATCTGAGTGGAAAACAGGTAAGGTTGGAGAGTACAAGCTTCCTAAGGCTGGTACAGTATATACATCAGAGCAGCTTATCGAGCATTGGAAATCTCTTGTTGAGAAGTATCCTATCATTTCTATCGAGGATGCACTTGATGAGGAGGATTGGGAAGGCTGGAAGAAGCTTACCAAGGAGCTTGGAGATAAGGTACAGCTCGTAGGTGATGATCTCTTCGTTACTAATACAGAGAGACTTTCTAAGGGTATTGAGCTTGGATGTGCTAATTCAATTCTTATCAAGCTTAATCAGATTGGTTCTATCTCAGAGACACTTGAGGCAATAAAGATGGCACACAAGGCTGGTTATACAGCGATATCATCTCATCGTTCAGGTGAGACAGCAGATACAACTATAGCAGATCTTGCTGTTGCACTTAATACATGCCAGATTAAGACTGGTGCTCCTAGCCGTAGTGAGCGTGTTGCAAAATACAATCAGTTACTCCGTATTGAAGAGGAGCTTGGAGATAGCGCCGTATATCCTGGTATAAAAGCATTTAATGTAAAATAATATGTAATAGATACATAAGCCCTCCTCGGAAGGGGAGGGTTTTATAATAAAATACAGGTTAGGGATAACTAACTTATACACTGTGGAGGAAAATGTATGCCGGTACAGGAGCTTATCCGTATAAGAGAGTCAAATGATACAGAGCGAAGTGTTAAGATGCTTCTTGCAGTGAACTGTGCACCATTATTGAAGGGGAGCAAGGCTGCCAATATAATGACGGTTTCTCTTAAGGAATTTAATATTATTAAACGTCTGGTAAGAGGCACAGGTATATCCTACTATCTGTTAAAGGCGAGAGATGACAAGTTCATCATATATTTATACAGAAAAGAAGCTTTGCTCAGATATCTGAACAGGCATGATGTAAAAGCTTTTTTGAAGGAATACGAATATGATACTGATAGTCTGTCAAGTATGCTTGTAAGGCTCTCTATAAGATGCAAGGCATTTTGTGCTGGAGAGGAGTTCCCACATGAAATAGGAGCTTTTCTTGAATATCCGGTTGAGGATATCAGAGGATTTATGATTAATAAGGGCGAAAAGTTTTTAGCAACCGGTTATTGGAAGGTATACCACAACGAAAAGGATAAATTAAAACTTTTTGAGCAGTTTGATAACGAGAGGGAATTATCTGTAAATGAAGTTTTGCAGGGTAAATCCATCAGGGAAATATGTTGTATCTAATATAATTGCAAAATATATCATTAGCAATTATCTATAATATAAAAGAAAGAGGTAAAGAGATGAGTAAAGTAAGCGTAATTTATTGGAGCGGCACAGGTAACACAGCTATGATGGCTTCTGCTATAGCTGAGGGTATTAAGGAGGCTGGAGCTGAGGCAGAGCTTGTTACTGCTGATATTGCAAGTGCAGATATGATAGCAGATGCAAATGTAGTTGCACTTGGATGTCCTTCAATGGGAGCTGAGCAGCTTGAGGAGTCAACTATGGAGCCACTTATGTGCGAGTTAGATGGCGCTATATCAGGAAAGACAGTTCTGTTATTTGGTTCTTATGGCTGGGGAAGCGGAGAATGGATGCAGGATTGGGAAGGTCGTATAGTTGCTGATGGTGCTACTGTGCTTAACGGTGAGGGTATCATTGCAAATAATACTCCGGGTGATGATGATATAGAGGCATGTAAGGATGCCGGAAGAGCACTTGGTGGAATGGCATAACAAACAACATATAATATTATAATTAGGGCTGTCCTGTTTTTTGTGTGTGAATATCATATACATGTATACGCAGGGCAGTTCTTTTTATGCAGCATGTGATATTTGTGCAGTGTGGGATATTATAATTGACAATGATATTAGTTGTGGTAGAATAAATGCGAAAAATATACATTAAATATAGATAACGGAGGTCCATTATGAGATACAAACTTGTAATATTTGATATGGATGGAACTATACTGAATACATTGGAGGACTTAAAGAATTGCCTTAATCATGCTCTAGCTGAGAATAATTATCCGAGCAGAAGTCTTGATGAGGTAAGGAGATTTGTGGGAAATGGAATACACAAGCTGATTGAGCGTGGCGTGCCTGAGAAAACAACCTCAGAGAGCATCGAAAAGGTATTTTCAGACTTTAATATATATTATAAGGATCACTGTATGGATTTGACTAAGCCTTATGATGGCATAATAGAACTTATAGGAGAGCTGCGCAGCAGAGGTTATCTCACAGCCGTAGTATCAAATAAATTAGATTTTGCGGTTCAGGAGCTTGTTGAGAAGTTCTTTAATGGCTTATTTGATGTGTCTGTAGGTGAGCGACAGGGAATAGCTAAAAAGCCTGCTCCGGATTCAGTGTACAGTGTGTTAGAGGAGCTTCATATCGATAAAAAGGATTCCGTATATGTAGGAGATTCAGAGGTCGATGTTGCAACAGCCATGAATGCCGGAATTGACAGTATTATTGTTGAGTGGGGCTTTAGAGATAGAGACTTTTTGGAGTCTAAGGGTGCGAGAGTATTTGCGAAAAAGCCTTCTGATGTTCTTGATATATTGGAGAGTGAATAAAATATGCAGCATACCCAGTCAAAGCAGGAAACAAAATTAAATAGCAATATGATGGGTATTATATGTATTATAGCATCTGCATTTTGCTTTTCACTTATGAGCCTTTTTATAAGATTATCAGGTGATATTCCGACTATGCAAAAATGCTTTTTTAGAAATGTTGTAGCCATGATTATCGCGATAGCGGTACTTATAAGAGAAAAACAGCCACTTAAGATTGGAAAAGGAAATCTCAAATATTTGTTTGCAAGAGCGATTGGCGGTACACTTGGTCTTATATGTAATTTTTATGCCATAGACCATATACCGATATCTGATGCTTCGATATTGAATAAACTGTCACCTTTTTTTGCAATTATATTTTCTGTGTTCGTATTAAAGGAAGTTGCAAACAGATTTGAATGGATGGCTATATGTATAGCGTTTTGTGGTGCATTACTCGTTGTTAAGCCAACATTTACTGCGGGAACAATCCCTGCGTTAATTGGTGTACTTGGCGGATGTGGAGCTGGATTTGCCTATACCTTTGTAAGAAAATTAGGCAAGCGTGGCGAAAACAGCATGATTATTGTGTTGTTTTTCTCCGCATTTTCAACTATAGTAACGCTGCCGTATTTATTATTTGATTACTCGTATATGTCTGCTAAGCAGTGGTTTTTCCTTATATTGACAGGTGCAGCCGCAGCGGGAGGACAGATATTTATAACAAAAGCGTATTCATATGCACCGGCGAGAGAGATATCTGTATATGACTTCTCGAATGTCGTTTTCTCTGCAATATGGGGATTGCTGTTCCTAGGTCAGTTCCCTGACTGGATGAGTATATGTGGATATATTATAATAATAGGAATATCTGTAATAAAATGGGAATATTCGCGTAAAATGTGGAAGAAAGAGAATATAGATAATTGATAATGCTATAATTGAAAGGTCGTGTTTTATATGTCGCTCATATTGTATAATGCCGGAAAAATTAAATCCTTTGAGAATCTGAAGGCACTTGCTGTTCTTGTTGGAGAAACTGAGGAGTACGCTGTGGATTTATGGCAGAGTATGCTTGAGGATGAGGAGCTTCTCAATGAATTTAATTATTTTGTGGTGAACAGGACGCTGCTCGGCAATGTCAAATGTGGTGAGCTATCACTGCTTGACGTATATTTTAATCAGATGACCAAGTATAATTTATTCCATGATATGGGTAAGAATACGGCTGAATGTTCTAAAGAGAGAATGGTTCTGCACGCATTTAAGCAGATGGTTGAAATGCGAAAGGATCCCCTGTATATGGAGCATTACAGGGAGAGCGAACAAAACGGTATGGATATAATGTAGTTGGCTGATATAGATACTACTGATAACATATGACTATAATGGACATTTTGTGGTTACGTAAACCATAAAATGTCTTTTTTTCGTGCGTGAAAATATACTTTTGTAGTGAATAACATTGTTTAGACAAAAAACGAGTATGTTTGTTGTAAACAAATGTCGCGTATGCTACTATATTAGATATATGATTGGACACCGTAACATGTATTCAGAGAGGGGATTATGAATATCAACAGTAAATCAATATACTTATTTTTAATATTGCTTATATGTACATTATTGTCTGGATGTGCTGGCAACGCTTCATATGGGGATAAGCATACCGAAGAAGTACAGTTTATATGTACAAAGACTATTGAAAAAGCTCCTGATAATATGTCATTATGTGTATCTGGAATAGCAGTAGACTATGAATATTCACAGGTAGTATCAGGATTACCAGATGATGTACATATTATAAAAGAGGTGGATAAGCCTTTAGAACCGGAAAAACTATATCAAATTTTACAGGAATATATACTTAATACAGGGATTAAGGAGTCATTTTTAGATACCAAGGAATGTAAAATATCGGATTATAAGTATGAATATATTATGAAATCTACAGATGATGCTACATATTATATTCCGGTAATTGCATTTACTATAGAAAACTATGGCGAGCTGTATATTGATATAGAG
>CAVELH010000156.1:0-3213 GCA_963616385.1 bacterium
CATATATTCCTCCAGCCAAGGCTAAAAAGGCAATTATATAGATAAACGAAGCTAAAATTGATGGTTGCATGGGTTCTCCTTTGTTAAACTCTGTTAAAATTAAGATAATTAGTATAATTTTACCTATTAATTATGAAGTTGTCAAATAAAACACATCTTACTTTACATATATCCATATCATATTTTTATTAACGATTAATCAAGTCTGTTTTCTGCGTCCTGCACGTCCTTATATCCGTACAGCTTAGCGGTGTTATCCATAATCATATATGCAAGATTTTTCCCGGCTTTGTAGAGTGACACGATAAATGCCGAGTAAAGTCCTATTGTCTGCTCAGAATATGTTCCAAGCTCACCTCTTAAATACGTCTCATACGATGTGTTATACGCATTATCCTCAGATGTGTGTATGCTTCTCGCATTTCCTGCCATCTTAGGATATTCCTTTGCAAATTCCTCCATCCAGCTTACCTGTATCTTTATTATCGCCTCGGCAATATTATTTCTCTCTTCGCTTCTTTCAGGGAGCTTGTCCTTAAGCTTGGCATATTCATCCGGAGCTGTACTTGCCATCATTCTCGCATATTTCTCCATAATCATATTCCAGCCATGGTTCTCCGCATCAACAATGTCATTATAGTAGCTTGTAAGAAGGCTTTCGTCCCATGCCATATACTGACTTTTTCTCATAATTGAAAATGTGTTCCAGTCATCCTGACAATCAGCTCTTCCGCCCTCGTTCTTAACCTTGTCAAACTGCTTCCACTCAAGCTCTACAACCTTGTCAACTAATTCCTGATTATTCATTTTAATATCACTATCCATTTCGTTATCACTGTTTTTCAAATCACTATCACTCGCATGATTATCAATATCATCCGAAGCATTGTAGTCCATGCTCACATAGTTACCCATAATCGCCTGACTGTGTATATCCATAAATGTGTCATTTCCAGAGGCAAGCTCCTGTAGCCTAAGCTCCTCTAATATGAGAACTGCTATCTGCTCAAATGTACACACTATCTGGTCATCATGGTTTATATCGTAAGGACTATATTCATTACCTTCCCATGCATCCGCCTGATTTTTCATAACCGCAAGCTTATCTATGAGAGAAATGATTCCCTTTAAAACGCACAAATCCTTAAGTCCATGATACATCCATTTATAATATGGGGCGTATGTCCTGTTAAGAAGATACGCTATCTCCATCACACTCTCAATACCCTTAGACACACACATAGAGGAAGTGACGTAATCCTTTCTTGCCATCATCCTTGCATAGTTGCTCTGTGCATACTGTGAAAAGTCATGCAACGCTCTTGCTAACCTGAGTCTCCATACCTCATCCGGATAATACATAAGCAGCTCATTTCTTATACTGCTGAATATTCCAAGGTCATCTCTAAACACTTTTCCATTTGTGGCTGTCGCAAGCTTATCCTCAGCTATTGTAAGCCATATCGTGCTATCGAAAACAGCCTTTATGCCTCCGCGCTTCTCTGTATTCTCATCAAGTCTCACTCCAAGCGTATTCTCATAAAATCTGCCAATCGTCGCAACACCTCTTCTGTTGTCAAAAAATCTGTTATATGCGTGCTCTCCGTACTCCTTGGCATGCTTATTTATCAGATTCTCATATTCCTTATTAAGAGATATACCGATTTTCTCGTAATCATCACTTGTAAGCCACAAACAAAAGCCTATACCATAATCGTGATCCTTGGAAATGTCATCCTCATATCCAAAACAGTCTGAGCCCTCGCCAGCCATACCGACAGCAATTCGCGCCTCATATTCCGGAAACTTCTCGTGTATCATAGGTGCTCCGTACTGCTCATAAAACCTCTGGCATCTTGCAAGATTATTATCGGTTATGTCGTTATCCGTTGTATCATTTTCTGATATATCATCGTCGGTTATATCATCCGCTATCTTGTTAGCAGAATTCTTTTTGTCTGCCGCCTCACACGCCTGCTTATAATTGGCATAAACCCTGTCATAAGAGTCATTTCTGCCGATATGCTTCTCTATCTCATCAAGTGCTCTCTTATAATATGATGAAGCTTCGTCATATTTTTCTTTCAAATATAGTGCATCGCCCATAGCAGAGAGCGCTGCTCCATAATGGAAATCTCTTCCGCCATCAGCCTCAAATATATCAAGAGACTCCTTAAGATACTTAATTGCCTCATCATAATATTGCTCTGAAATTACGCCATCCTCGGTATTATCCTCTGAGGATTCTCTTGACATACGAAGTAAGGTAACTGCAAGATTACATCTTGTTGTCGCCTGCTGTATAACCGCACGCTCGTACATATCTACAACTGAAAGTGCTCTCTTAAGCATATTGTAAGCGCCTTTAAAATTGCCAATCTCCTGATAGAGCAGGCTCCAGTTATTATAAAGGCTTGCATAATTAAATTCTCCTACCGGAAGCTTAGCCTTGTATATAAGCTCTACTGTACGAAATGCGTCCATTGCCTTGTCATAAAACCCAAATGCCCTGTACACATTTGCAACATTAATCAGTGAAGTGGCATATTCAAGGGTATCATGGAGTCCCATCCTGTCAAACATCTTCTCTACCTCACCACAATATCTGAGCCCCTTCTCACGCTGACTGGTATCACGGCAAAATCCAAGCATCTCATTCATAAGTGTAAGTGCTGAATAGAAATCCTCCTCATCAAGCGCCTGCTCAATCTTAGATGTGAGAAACTCGTCTATCTCCTCAAGAGAATTAACGCCATACATATTATCATATTCTAACAGTACCTTATTAATATCCATGCAAAGCCTCCTACAGAGTGTTTTATCTTATATAGTATACCCAGTTATCTTTTCTCGGTGCTGTGGCAGGATATTCACCGTCAACATATCCGAGTGCACAGTGTCCTATACCCTCATAGTCACCCTCTATGCCAATCTCCTTTAAAAGAGCCTTGCCCTCCTCGCTCTCAAACTCCTGCTTAGCTCTATGTATCCAGCAGCTACCAATACCCTGCTCATGTGCCTCAAGCATAAGGTTACCCATAACTAAGCTTCCATCATATATAGCTGTAGGACATTCCTTATTTGCGAGAACAATCAGTATAACCGGTGCTCCGTAAAATGGATCAAATCCATCGTCCCAGCCACCAATCTTCTGATTCATAACTGATATCTTATCTCTGACTTCCTTATTGGTTACTGCAATTATTATTGGAG
>CAVELH010000156.1:3223-5637 GCA_963616385.1 bacterium
CTGTAAATTTTTTCCCGTTGCGGAATATGTTCCTGCCTCAATAATTTTTGACAGCACCTCGTCAGGAACCATATCAGGCTTAAACTTTCTTATACTTCTTCTTGTCTTTATACTATTCAATACTTCATCCATTAAACTTTACCTCCTGACTGTTTATAATACTATTATAATATATCACTTTATCACTAATTTATAAATAATTTTAAGGCAGATTTATGCATACGTTCAAGATATATTCGGGATGTTTTTAAAAGAACAACATTGCTGCACCAAGCACACAGAGAAGCACTCCGGTAACCCTGTTTAAAAGCTTGACATTTGCTCCATTTGCCCATTTAGCTCCTATTCTCGCAAATACAAGTGTGCTTATTATACAGGCAATCATAATTGGTATGTCCGGAGCACCCCCTATATAAAAATGTGATATAGAGCCTGTCAGAGCTGTAAATGTCATTATAAATACGCTTGTTCCAACGGCAGTTTTAAGCTCATATCCAAGTACACTTGTAAGTACAAGCAAAAGCATCATTCCTCCACCTGCACCGACGAAGCCACATATAAAGCCTATGACAATTCCGCACACTATAGACTGTATATTTTTCTCTTTCTCGGTCTTGCCCTCCTGAACCTCCTTTGTCGTCATTATTGGCTTGATTATGAATTTAAGTCCAACAAACAAGGTCATTACCTTTGAGAAGCCGCCCATAGCTCCATTTGGAACGAGTGATGATACAAAGCTTCCTATAAGTGTAAATACAAGCACCGAAATAAGCATTATTATTCCATGCTTAATATCTATATTCTTGTTTTTCTTATATGTGTACGCACTTACTGCCGA
Organism: bacterium; assembly: GCA_963616385.1. Classification (GTDB taxonomy): domain Bacteria; phylum Bacillota; class Clostridia; order Lachnospirales; family Lachnospiraceae; genus Coprococcus_C. Next base: position 4,062 of record CAVELH010000156.1, read on the forward strand.
TGCGAGCACGTCCGACGCAAGAGCAATTCCTATCGCCTGATACGCCGGCATTTTTAAAAATGTGATAAGCATTGGGGATATAACCGCCGCAGCAGACAATCCCGCAAGTCCCGTTCCGAGTCCTGCTCCAAGTCCTGCAAAAATACATACTATAAGCTCTACGATTGTCATTTAAAAGTGCCTCCTTAGTTCAAAATTAAACTGTATTATAGGACAATATCCACTTCTTAGCAAGTACCCCTACAGTTAGTTCACCGAAACTACACAATTTAATCTCAATTTTTGTTGATTTTATCGGCTAATTATGTATAATATAGGTGAAGAAGTCGGAATTATCCGATTTTTTTAGAGTATATCATATTGCCTGTATTCACAGGCGATTATCATATAACTATTATGAAAGAAAGAGGTAAAAGCAAGATGGCAAACATTGATTTAACCAAGTATGGTATCACAGGAACTACTGAGATTATTTACAATCCTTCATACGAAGATTTGTACAAAGCTGAGACAGATCCTTCTTTAGAGGGTTATGAGAAAGGTCAGGAGACAGAGCTTGGTGCTGTCAACGTTATGACAGGTATCTACACTGGTCGTTCACCTAAAGATAAGTATATCGTAGTAGATGAGAATTCTAAGGATACTGTATGGTGGACTTCTGATGAATATAAGAACGATAACCATCCTATGACAGAGGACACATGGGCTGTTGTTAAGGATATCGCTAAGAAGGAGCTTTCTAACAAGAAGCTTTATGTAGTAGATGCATTCTGTGGTGCTAACAAGGACACAAGAATGGCTGTACGTTTCATCGTTGAGGTTGCTTGGCAGGCTCATTTCGTAACAAATATGTTCATCGTTCCTACTGCTGAGGAGTTAGCTGACTTCGAGCCAGATTTCGTTGTTTACAACGCTTCTAAGGCTAAGGTAGAGAATTTTGCAGAGCTTGGTCTTAATTCAGAGACATGTGTTGCATTTAACACAACTTCAAAAGAGCAGGTTATCATCAATACATGGTACGGTGGAGAGATGAAGAAGGGTATGTTCTCTATGATGAACTACTATCTCCCACTTAAGGGTATCGCTTCTATGCACTGTTCAGCAAACACAGATATGAACGGTGAGAACACAGCAATCTTCTTCGGTCTTTCAGGTACAGGTAAGACAACACTTTCAACTGATCCTAAGAGACTTCTTATCGGTGATGATGAGCACGGTTGGGATGACAACGGTGTATTCAACTTCGAGGGTGGTTGCTATGCTAAGGTTATCGGCCTTGACAAAGAGTCTGAGCCAGACATCTACAACGCAATCAAGCGTGATGCATTATTAGAGAACGTTACTGTTGCTGCTGATGGCAAGATTGATTTCGAGGATAAGAGCGTTACAGAGAATACTCGTGTATCTTACCCAATCAACCACATCCAGAACATTGTACGTCCTGTATCTTCAGCTCCTGCTGCAAAGAACGTTATCTTCCTTTCAGCAGATGCATTTGGAGTACTTCCTCCTGTATCTATTCTTACACCAGAGCAGACACAGTACTACTTCCTTTCAGGATTTACAGCTAAGCTTG
>CAVELH010000157.1:0-5627 GCA_963616385.1 bacterium
GCTTACAACTGTGTAGCTGTTTAAGAATATTACACAAATCAAGCATATAGCTGTATAAATCAGAGATTGATATATCTGCATTATTAATTTTGTCCTGAAGAGAGACACCGGATATATATTCTTCTATTATAGTAAGTTTGTTATCTTCTACATAATAATTGATGATTTTTGGAGTCCCTGTTATATGGTTATTGTATAGATAGTTATAGACATCAATATTATAGATGTCGAGAACCTTTTTAATTGCAATCTTTTTTGTCTCTTGATGTTGAACCAAATATATGTGATGAGGTTCATTAATTACCGCTATTGTTTTATAATAGGAAATGGCAAGACGATGATTGATATCCATTTGTATATCCTTTCTGTAAAATGGTGGTATATAATCCGGACTATCGTCCTAGTTGTTTATTATAGCAGATTGGAGAGTAGAATGAACGAAAAAAATACAAAAGAATTAAATGAAGTTTTAGGAAAAACACATATCTCTGATTTTGAAAAATATTGTGCTGATAATAAAGAAAGCATGATTGATAATAAAGAATCATTTTATATATATGTAAAAGATTTATTAAAGGAAAAGAGATTGACGCAGCAGCTTGTATTTTTAAAGGCTGATATTCCTGAACGCTATGGCTATAAGCTTCTCTCTGGTGAGAGACACACCAGACAACGAGATATCATTTTGAGGCTTTGCTATGCTGCGGAATTTAGTTTGGAAGAAACACAACGAGCATTAAGGAAATATGAAATGCCAGAATTGTATGCAAAAATTCCGAGAGATGCTCTTTTGATGATAGCATTAAATGAGAGACCAGGAAGTATTCTTGACATAAATGAATTGTTAAGTAAAAAAGGTTTTCCGCCACTTAGAACAAGTGGACTTCAGGATTAAACTTACCACCTCTACAGGGGGAACAAAATAGAATATAATATGAGATAATTTCCATCAGGAGGTATAAGAAACTACATAATACTAACATTATATCTACAGGAAAGAGGAGGAAGAATAATGAAAACATGGAAGTTAGTATCGGGTATTTTATCAATGGTTTTGTTTGCTCTTGTGGCATTCCAGTCATGTGCAGCCGGGGTTGCTAATTCACTGGAAGCAAATGGAGAGACTTCAGGCTCAGCAGGCATCTTAGTTGCGATACTTATGCTTGCAGGTGGAATTGTATCAGTAGCAACAAGAAAATCTGAAAAGAAGGGTGGAAACATCGCTTTAATTATTCTGTTTGGACTTGCTGCATTGATAGGATTTACAGGCTTTGGAAGTTTTTCGGATTTAGCAATCTGGTCAGGATGGTGTCTGATAAATGCAGTGGTTGCGGTAATTGCGATAATAACAAATAAGTAATAAAATAACAGCCCTATTTATGTAATATCTGTTCCTTAAACATATATTACATAAGCAGGGCTATAAATATTTTAAGCTATATGGAACACATTAATTAAAAATATAAGTGCAAGTCCATAGTAGGTCACAACTGCGACTAAGTCATTGATGGTTGTAATAAGTGGTCCTGACGCAACAGCAGGATCAATTTTAATCTTATGGAAGAACATAGGGATTAATGTTCCCACCATACTTGATATAAGCATAGCTACAATAAGAGATACACCTACACATCCTGATATGAGAAATGCATATCCCCATGTATATCCCTTGAACATATGGATGTAGATGCCGAGGAAGGCTAATGCCATAATTCCAAGAATAGCTCCATTTGTAAGACCAATCTTTAATTCCTTGATAAGCAGCTTTAACTTCATTTTACCGGTCAGATTTTCGTCCATGAGAACTCTTATGGTAACAGCAAGTGACTGTGTGCCGACATTTCCTGCCATGTCAAGCACAAGAGACTGAAAGCATATTACAATTGGCAATACAGCTACAACTGTTTCAAATATTCCTACAACAGAAGATACAGCCATTCCTAAGAAGAGCAGTATAATAAGCCATGGAAGCCTTTTCTTCATACTGTCTATGGTTGTTTCGTTCAAATCCTCTTCGGCAGTAAGACCGGCGAGCTTTGCATAATCCTCACCCATCTCGTTATCGACAAGCTCGATTATATCCTCTGACGTGATTACACCAAGTATAGTGCCATCCTCCATAAGAACAGGAATGGAGTCCTCTGAGTACTCAACTATTCTGTCGATACAGTCATCGATTTTGGCGTGGTCTAGTACATATGGGTAGGAGTGTATGATAATGTCATCAAGGTTATCGTGTTCTCTGGCAACTATCAAATCCTTCAAGTCAATAGCACCGAAGAATTTCTCATTTTTGTCAACTACATAAATTGTGGAAATATTGTCATTCTCACCAGCCTGCTTAACTAATTCACCCATTGCCTGACGAATAGTTAGGTTATTGTGTATACAAATATAGTTGGTAGTCATACAGCTACCAATTTCTTCCTCATCATATGAGAGAAGCATTTTCACCTTATTTCTTGAGGAAAAATCAAGTCTTTTAACAATTTCCCGCTTTTTCTCGTCACCTAAATCTCCGAGTACGTCAACTGCATCATCGGAATCCATAAGAGATATAACCTTTGCAACACTGTCTATAGACAATTCATTGAAGAAAAGCTCTGTGTCATCCGAATACGAGAGTATCTCTGCAATGCGTTGTGCTCCAAGTATGTTGTATAGATTTTTCCTTTCATTGGGCGTGAGCCTCGTAAGGGTTTCAGCTATGTCGCTGTTATGATAATTAGATAATCTGTCTATAAGGCTTTGCTCGTCAATGTCACTTCTTATTAATGTAACAAGCTCTTCGATATAGTTCTTTTCTTTGAATAATGTCTTGTTCATAATGCCCTCCTGAATGTATTTATTTTGTATGAATATACGGTGAATAAAGGGCATTATAATTAAAATACAGCTATGAGATAATCACAGATAGTTGTACCGCTATATGTCCATATAAAACACCGTTATGGCTACTTCGCCCATGACTATCACAACTATCCATATTCTCACCTCCGTAATATTATTGTAAACTTACTCACATATAATAGCATTACATGACTGTCATTTCAAGGAAATACATTATATTTAACATTTTTTTCTATATTTATACTGGGATTTTACACGATATTAACATCTATCGTGCGTTAAAATGATGGTATAAAATTCTTATCTATGTTATTATACTTATATTATAAATGGACGTTTTATGACAAATTAAATATGTATCGGAGAGAAGAGTATGGACATAATGCAGACCATGAATAACATGGAACAGCTTCGTAAAAAATGTGTCATAGGCAAGGTTACGGGAATTGTTCTTTCAGTAGTTGGTGTATTTTTATTATGTAGTATGAGGTTTAATTTTGAAATTGTATTTTTAATGATGGCAGTAATATTTATGCTTGCCGGTGCTGCGGTAATGAAGGGTTCTGCCAAGGATAATATGCAGTTTCAGTATCTATACAAAAATACATTTGCAAAGGGTGTACTTGACAGTATATTTTCTGACGTTGTATGTAATTGGGAATATGGTTTTAATCCGCATCAGATAGAGGAAATTGGATTAATCAGGATAGGAAATAAAATGTATTCAGAGGATTATGTGAGTGGTACGTATCAGGGTGTTAAGTTTGAACAGGCAGACGTTGTTGTAAAGAATGTTGTACGTACAGGAAAGAGCACACACACATATACATACTTTCAGGGAAGAGTATTCTCCTTTGATTTTCCAAAGACTGATTACTGGTCTGTGGCAGTTTTCTCAAAGTCATTTATGTATAGTGGTGCATTGCAGAATTTACGACATGATAAGGTCGAGATGGAGAGCAAGGACTTTAACAGGAATTTTATAGTAAGAGCCATGAGACCTGTAGATGCCTTTTATGTGCTTAAGCCGCAAGTTATGGAGTGCATAAGTAATTTATATAGTCATTATGGCAATGTGGCAATAAGATATGTTGGCGGTAAGATGTATGTTGCTATTAATTTAGCTGGAAATGCGTTTGATGGTGATGTATTTAAGAAGATTATATATGCAGAGGAGGTAGATAAGATTAGACGTGACTGTAATGTAATAATAGATGTAATACAAAGCCTGAATGTATAGGAGAGGAGAAAATTATGGAGATAGCAGTTGTAATAATAGTAATAGTTGTAGTTATAGCAATATGGTATATAGGTGTTTCAAACAGCATTAAGACAGCAGAGTTAAAAATTGATGAGGCTGAGTCTGGTATAGATGTGGCTTTAACAAAGAGATATGATGTTCTTACTAAGATGCTTGATACTGTAAAGGGATATCAGAAGTATGAGCAGTCAATGCTTACAGAGATTGTCAAGCTTAGAAGTGGAATGTCAATGGCAGAGAAGAATTTTGCTAACAGCTCTATGGATAAGCTTACAAAGGACATCAATATTTTAGCTGAGAATTATCCTGAGCTTAAGTCAAATAACAACTTTGTGGAGCTTCAGAAGGCTATCGTGGAGGTAGAGGAGCATTTACAGGCAGCAAGACGCTTATATAATGCAAATGTAAATGCATATAATTCTAAGATAATAGTATTTCCTAACAGTATTGTAGCTAAAAATATGAATGCAGTTAAGAAAGATTACTTTGAGGCTGAGGATATAAAGAGACAGGATGTTAAGATGGAGTTTTTAAAAAATGCAGACATATAGAGAATATAATATAGAAAATGAAGCAGAAGAATATGAGAAGTATATTCCTATTGTCACGATATTGATTATCGCAGCTAATGTAATTGCAGCAATGCTGTATGCTGGCACAGACAATTATTTTGAGGTTGGTGGAATTAATTACGAATATATCAAGGTTAATCACGAGTATCGTCGATTGATTTCGTATATGTTTCTGCATAAGGACATAGACCATCTGTTTGGCAATATGCTTGCACTGCTTTTGTTTGGAAAGCTTGTAGAACAAAAGCTTGGTTCTCTGCGTATGGCAATTTTATATTTTGCTTCGGGTATAGGAGCGGGTTATTTCTCTATGGAGATGTCACATATTATGCACCCTGACAGTGTGCGGTATTCAGCAGGTGCATCAGGCGCAGTTTTTGGTATTATTTGTGCCGCAGTATTTCTACGGGTTGTGGGACGTAATGGCAGAGATACTGAAAAAGGTATAGGTATGCTTTGGTCAATTGCGCTTGTTGTTATATATGCTTCTTATTCTGCTGGTGCCAATGTTGACATTTATGGTCATGTTGGTGGTGCTATTGTCGGTGGAATTCTGGCACTTATTTTGAATATCAAAAAATGGGAGAACTTCGAGGAAAGTACATTCTGTAAGGGTCTGACAATCGTATTAACTGTATTTTTGTGCATAGTTGGTATAGGTGAAGCACATATTGGCAGAGGTCAGGCCTCCCTGAATGACAAAAGAGTTGAATACATCAAGGAACAGCCCGTTGTTGGCAATGAATCCAAAAAATACGGGGAAGTACTTGAAAAACATTGTGTTAATGCAAAATGGGAATCATTTATATCTGAAGAGGAAAAACAGGTTGTTGATTTCACAGGAACAACATACTACCATGGAAGCGTAAAGCAGATCAATATACAGTTTTTGGTAAAACCAGCGGATATGTAATTCCTAATATAAAGCTTTGTGGGGAGAGTAT
>CAVELH010000158.1:0-5589 GCA_963616385.1 bacterium
GAATTAGGTTTGTCACTTAAATCAGGAGATGAATAATCTCGGACAAACTGTCACCACTCACGCTGAATAATAGTAAGCACAGTGAAGGCCCAGAGAGAACGCAACAATATGTATGCGAAATTGGGTAAGGAGGAAAATTAAAATGGCAATGTATAGAAAACTTGGAAAGAAATCAGATCAGAGAATAGCTTTACTTCGTAATCAGGTAACTCAGTTATTATATCATGGTAAGATTGAGACTACTGAGGCAAGAGCAAAGGAAGTTCGCAAGATTGCTGAGCATCTTATCACATTAGCTGTAAAGGAAAAGGATAACTATGATGAGGTTACTGTAACAGCTAAGGTTGCTAAGAAGGACAAAGATGGCAAGAGAATCAAGGAAGTTGTTGATGGCAAGAAGGTAACTCAGTATGATGAGGTAGAGAAGAAGGTTAAGAAGGATCAGCCTTCAAGACTTCATGCTAGAAGACAGATGCTCAAGGTTCTTTACCCAGTTGTTGAGGTTCCTACAGAGGCTGCTGGTAAGAAGGCAGGCACAAAGAAGGTTGACCTTACAGCTAAGTTATTCGATGAGTATGGCACAAAGTATGCTGGACGTAAGGGTGGATACACAAGAATCGTTAAGATTGGCGAGCGTCGTGGCGATGGTGCTATGAAGGTTATTCTTGAGTTAGTATAATTTAAAATAGCTATAAAAGATTAGGACATACAGGCTTAAGTCTGTATGTCCTTTTTGTTTGATATATTTTATATCGTTTACTGTGAATTAGCATCCACAATCTGTACAGCATATGGAAGGTTGTTGCTAACGATATTAGCGAACTCCTCTGAATATCCAAAGATAATGCCCCTTCGGTATGGAAATAGCAGGTTTTGAATTTTAGCTATTGCTTCATCTGCCGGAGTTTTCTTGGATAAAGCAACTGTTGTTGTCTGTCCCATGCTGAACTGATGTCCATATCTGTCAATTACATATAAGGTATGTATCTTAGTTGTTGGAATGAAATTCGTACTCTGCTTAAGGATGTGACCATAGAACCATATTACATCTCTTACAGGAATTACTGTAAATGTATGGCTCTGATAAATGCAAATAGCTGTAGGTGTAACTAGAGAATTGCATATTTCGAGTGCGTAAGGAATCTCCTGTTCGAGTCTCATAAGCTCTTCCGGGTACATCATGTTCCAGCTCTGCTCTGCATTTTCAAGAAGCTTTTTGTTAAAAGCAGTTTTCTTAACTCCACCAAATCCCATAACTCTGGTGTTAATGTTTGGATAAAAACTAAAGTCCATTTCTTCCTCCCTGTGATGTTAAATTTATTATATATAGGAATTGCTAATATAACATTACTCTATGCATATTGCAATTACTTTAATATTCCTCTGCAATATCGATATCCTCCTGCTCGGTCTCAACTGATGAGTGAGCACCAGGGGTGCGGTGAAGATATGCAAGCCAATAACCAATTCCGACACTGACACCACCAACTATATTACCAAGGGTTACCGGAATTAAATTATGCGTAAAGAAGTTTGTCCATGTGAGAGTCTCAGAGGTTATACCATATTCATGTGATGTGAATAAAGCGCAGAGACAAAAATACATGTCAGCTACGCTGTGTTCAAAGCCACACAACACAAATAACATGACAGGCCAGAAGCTGACGAGAAGCTTGCCCGGAACCTGCTTTGCAGCAACAGCCATCCATACTGCTATGCACACAAGAATATTGCACAGAATTCCTCTGATGAAGCTGTCTCCGAAGGAGAGTGCTGTACGGGCAGCTCCCGCATTTACGATTGCCTGAGCAAGCTCCTTGCCGAATAAATCAGGTGTATGTCCAAAGGTTACAAGGAGAGCAACTATGAATGCTCCGATAAAGTTACCGATATAAACAAAGAACCAGTTTTTGAGCATTTGGTGTAGCTTTACCTTTCGCTCAAGGACAGAGATGATAATGAGATTATTGCCCGTAAATAATTCGCTTCCGGCAATTAAAACCATAGCCATTCCTGCTGGGAAAACTACAGCTCCTACAAGCTTTGCCACAGAAGCTACAGCGATGGTGCTAGACGCTGTGGTTGAGGCAATGCCTGCAAATGATATAAAAAGTCCTGCATAAATTCCAAGCAGAACCATCTTAAATGCTGAAAGCATGGTTTTGTGTATACCAATTTCTATATAATTCTTAGCTATTTCCAGTGGTGAATGCATTTGTACCTCCTAAAATACACATATAAATAAAATGCTGCGCATATTTAATATTTTTATAACATTTCCTCTTTATATAATACCATATAAAAGATTTATATAAAAGAAAAATAGTTATGTATTTATACTATAGAAAGTATGTAATCATTATGTTATATTAGAAATAATGATGGCTAGAATTCGGAGGAAGATATGAAGGTAATAGGAAAGCAGAAAAACAGCAGAATGTGCATTATATGTGGTTTAGATAATGAGTATGGTGTGAAGGCACCATTTTATAATATGGAAGATGGAAGCGTTATGACATTATTTCAGTACAGAGAACAGCACCAGAGCTATCCAGGAAGAGTACATGGCGGACTTATAACTGCAATGCTTGATGAGATGGGACTTAGGGCATTGTGGGCTAAAGAATTAAGTGAGGAGAGCTTCGGAGTTACAATGTCACTTGACACTAAGTACCATAAGCCTGTTCCGTATTGTGAGCCTTTGATTGGCAGAGGTATTATAGTCAGAGATACACCGAAATTCTGTGTCACAGAGGCAGAAATCATGGATATACATGGCAATAAGCTTGCAGCAGGAACAGTCAATTACATAAAGCTGTCCGTAAGCCAGATTGCGGAAAATGCGTCAGCGCATGAGGAGATGCCTTATCTGATAGAGGATGACGTAAAAGAGATAGTGTTTGTTTAGAATGGAGTAGTATATGCTTGGCAACAATAGAGGAAAACTGATAAAGGAATACCCTTCAAGCTATGTGGTATATGATTTGGAGACAACGGGTACAAGTCCCAGAAGGAATTCAATTATAGAGATATCAGCAGTAAAGGTGTCAAACCATGAGATAGTAGATACATTTAGTACGCTTGTTAATCCTGAATGTGCGATACCGTCTGCTGCAACAGCGGTTAATGGCATAACAGATGAGATGGTGGCAGATATGCCGTGTATAGAGGAAGTATTCCCTTTGTTTATGGATTTCGTAGGTGACGAGATACTTATAGGTCACAATATACATAACTTTGATATGAAATATTTGTGGAAGGTTGCTGAGCATTTGTATGGTGAGACAGTGACAAATGATTATGTTGATACTTTACCTATGTCTAGGCAGAAACTTCCAGAGCTGGCACATCATCGTCTGGTGGATTTAGCTACGCATTATAGTATCAGCACAGAGGGAGCACACAGAGCGTTGGCGGATTGCATTATGAACCAGAAATGCTATGAGCTGATGCTTGCCGAAGAGCCTTCTGGTGAGGCAAAGAAATGCCCTAGGTGTGGCAATGTCATGAAACGTAGAAATGGAAGATATGGAGAATTCTGGGGCTGTATGGGATTTCCGTCATGCAGATACACGGAGAATGTAGATAATGATTAAAATACGGGATATGGAATTTGAATATTTTGACCGTGATGACGAGGGTAATCTTACGGAGATGATAAATGCTATCCGTGGGATTAATTTTGATGCAAAAAAAGGCGAATTTATTGCGATTGTAGGAAGAAATGGTTCGGGAAAGAGCACATTTGCGAAGATACTGAACAGACTTTTAGTGCCGATAGAGGGAACTGTTATAATAGATGGAATAGACGCTACAGATGAGGACAATATATTAGCTGTCAGAAAAAAAGTCGGTATGGTATTTCAGAATCCGGATGACCAGCTTATAGGAAGTATTGTCGCTGAGGATGTGGCATTTGGTGCGGAGAATATCGGAGTTGCACATAATAAGCTGTGGGAGAGGGTGCTTGATTCCATAAAACGTGTTGGTCTTTCGATAAGAAGAGCAGACGGAAAGACGGATGAGATGGAGATTGCCAAAAAGAGGATAAATCAGCTATCTGGTGGTGAAAAACAGAAGGTGGCAATAGCCGGTGTGCTTGCTATGAAGCCCTTGTGTGTAGTCCTTGATGAGTCGACAAGTATGTTAGATACGGAATCCAGATGGGACATTCTTGCCAAAATGAAGGAGCTTAACGAGAAGGATAATATTACTGTTATACTTATCACTCATATTATGGAGGAGGCACTCCTTGCAGACAGAATATATGTTATGGATAAAGGCAAGATGGTTATGCAGGGGAGAAAGGAACAGATATTTGCCGACGAGGAGAAGTTAGAGAATTACGGGCTTGAGTGTCCGATGGCAGTCAAGGCAGCCAGATATCTGTACGACCAAAAAGTAATCAGAACACCGGAGCTTTACAGTGTACATGCACTTGCAGAGCGTATAAAGGTGGAACACCCTGAGCTTTTCTGGAAGGATGTTGCTATGCCGGAGGTGGAGTTAAATCACATAAAAACCAATCCCGTAAATGCTATTATCTTTGATAAGGTTTCATTTTCGTATGGAGAAAAGCCGGCAATAAAGGATATCTCGCTCACTATCAATAAGGGTGAATATGTGGCAATAATGGGTAAAACCGGTGCTGGCAAATCCACACTTTTACAGATGATATCGGGATTTATAAAACCTGACAGTGGAAATGTTTATGTCGATGGTGTCGATGTAAATGACAGAACAACGGATAAGCAGGCTTTAAGGTGTAAGATAGGTTATGTGTTCCAATATCCTGAGCAGCAGCTATTTGCAAGAAATGTATATGAGGACGTTGTATTTGGCCCTAGAAATATAGGAGTATCAGAGGTTGAGGCAGAAAAGCGGGCATATGAGGCAATAGAGTTAGTCGGACTGCCTCAGGATGTATATGATATTCCGGTAAATAAATTATCGGGTGGACAAAAAAGGCGTGTGGCACTTGCGGGAGTTTTGGCAATGAAGCCTGAATATCTGATTTTAGATGAGCCGACAGCGGGCTTAGATCCGTGTGGAAAAAGAGAGATGCTACAGATTATAGATATACTTCACAGAGATGCCGGCATAACTATAATTACTATAAGCCATGACGTGGAAGGTGTAGCAGAATATGCTGACAGACTTATTATGCTTGATAAGGGAGTAAATATAGGTGAGGGATATCCGCCACTTGTTTTTTACAGGTTAAGTGATAAAAGCGGGGGTATTCCATTTATAATGAGATTACTCGTCACATTAAGGGAAAATGGATTGCCTGTGTCCTGTATTCCTGTATGTGATACAGATAATGGCAAGCGTTGGAGTAACGAGGCAGGACTTGATGAAATTGTGAGAGCTATCAGGAGGAATATATAGGATATGCTTAGGGATATCACGATAGGACAGTATTACAGCACAGATTCATTTGTGCACAGACTGGATTCTCGTGTAAAGATAAGATTTACAATTATATATATAATTTTATCGCTTATAGATAGAAATGCTATGCTGTTTGGACTGCTTGCGATGGTATTTGTGGTTACGCTTTTTCTGTCAAGAGTGCCATTCAGACAC
>CAVELH010000159.1:0-5010 GCA_963616385.1 bacterium
CATTATATTTAATTAGTGAAGTCTCATCCTGTGCTACCTTTTCAGCATTACTAATTCCAACAAGCTTACTTCCAGAACCGTCACATAGCATAACTGAATCTTCATTCTCACTATACGCACAGATAGTTGAATCAACATCCTCCAACACTTCTAAATAAACCTTATTACCCCAAAATATGTAATAAATTAATGTAGCTGTAAGCCCTACAGTCAATACTGCAAGCACTATAATAGCAACAATAAAAGGGACTTTATTTACATATCCCTGCTCCGCTTTTTTCCTCTCCTTTAGTTCCTTTCGAAGCTCCTTTCTGGACTTCTCCTTAACATATTCTTTAATAACTTTTTCTTCCTTATCAGCTTTTCCATATACAGTACCTGAATATACTCCAAATGAATCTTCATCTGTTAATACTGTGGTTCCCCCTATATCCAAATTGTCATCTATATGCTCTGTCTTAAGAACATTTTTCTCCTGATATGCGCCATCCTCTGTATACACCATCTTAAGCGGCCCTGACTGACCTATCATGGACCTCCTTAGGTTTTCAACAGAATCCTCAACCTGTTTAAGCGGAGCCGACTCAACTGGTGCTTCAGCTCCGCACATATTACAAAACCTTCTGTTACCGATTTCACTACCGCAAACCTTACATTTCATTCTCGTACCTCTAATCAACAAGTTTATACGGATATGTTACATCAATATTTATGCAATTTCTATAAATCTACAGAGGTTTAACATATATTTAGCATTGATTTAAAATACAAACGAATTAATCAAAAATTATTTTCACAAGCTGAATAATTACTGTCGGTGCAAACGCAAGACCTACTATCTGTCCTACTGCCTTAATCGACAAATCATCCACAGCAAATACGTTGTGAAGTTCTGGGATAAACAACACAAGTGCAAGGAAAAATACTCCAGCCAAAAATGCATATACGCTGTATCTGTTTGTTCTGAATTTAAGCTTAAATATCGATTCCTTACCTCTGCAATTAAATCCATGGAACAATCTCGCAAGTGTGAGTGTTGCAAACGCCATTGTCGATGCCATAGCCGCACTTTGGGTAAGTCCTATATGATACGCAATGACAGATGCTATCGCTATAAGAACTCCCTCAGACAGCATTGTGAGCATGAAGTCCTTCGTCATTATTCCTACTTTAGGATTTCTTGGTTTATCATTCAAAAGCTTTTTGTCGGCGGGTTCCATTCCTATGGCAAGTGCTGGCAATGAGTCTGTAAGCAGGTTAATAAACAACAGGTGAACTGGGGCAAATGGCACAGCCAGACCTCTTATTGATGTGTATAACACAGCTAAAATTCCCGCTGTATTGCCCGACAGCAAAAACAATATAGAATTCTTGATGTTTCGGTACACGTTTCTACCGTTTGAAACTGCTTTTATAATGGTTGCAAAGTTATCATCCGACAGAATCATATCCGCGGCATCCTTAGAAACCTCCGTACCTGTAATACCCATGGCAACTCCTATATCAGCCTTCTTTAATGCAGGAGCATCATTCACTCCATCACCGGTCATTGAAACTATATTGCCTTTTCTCTGCCATGCCTCAACAATTCTTATTTTATTCTCTGGTGAAACACGTGCATATACTGAGATTTTTTCTATATTTTCATCCAGCTCCTCATCACTAAAACTATCTAACTCTGCACCGGTAAGTGCCATGTCACCATCACCATATATACCAATCTGTCTTGCGATTGCAATGGCTGTTATCTTGTGGTCTCCTGTAATCATAACAGGGCGAATACCGGCACGCTTGGCATCCGCAACCGCTGCAACCGATTCCGGTCTCGGAGGATCTACCATAGAGATAAGTCCTAAAAATGTATATCCGTACTCAGTTGAAGTATCGAGTGTCTCGTCAGATTCCTTATATGCAAATGAAAGAACACGCAGCCCTTTTTCGGAGAAGGTCTGGTTCTGTCTCTTAATAATAAGCTTTTCCTCCTCAGACATCGGCTTTATACCATCACTGTAACAGACATTTACACAACGATTGAGCAATACATCAACTGCGCCCTTAGTCAGGATAACTGATTTACCATCTATAATGTACTTAGCACTCATGAGCTTTCTGTCAGAGTCAAATGGAACCTCCTCAATTCTGTTCATCCTCTGCCTGAGCTCATCATCTGAATAGCCTATTCTTCTGAACATCTCTAACAGTGCATATTCAGTTGGATCTCCGATACCCTTTCCATCAACAATGCTTGAATCATTTGCAAGCACAGCATCATACATGAGATATTTTCTAACCTTGCTGTCTATATCAAACTGCTCTGGCAGATACACCCTTCCATCAGTATATATATGCTGAACCGTCATCTTATTCTGTGTTAGTGTTCCTGTCTTGTCAGAGCATATGACGGACACACAGCCAAGGCTCTCAACTGCCTTGAGGTTCTTGATTATAGCATTTTCCCTTGCCATCTTCTGTGTTCCAAATGCCTGAACTATAGTGACTATTGAGCTTAGTGCCTCAGGTATTGCAGCAACTGCGAGTGCCACCGCAAACATCATAGAGTCAAGGAATGTCATATGTCTGTACATACAGAGCAAAAGAACAACTGCACATATTATCATTATGAACATGGCAAGCCTTGCACTGAATTTATCGAGGCTTTCCTGAAGCGGCGTTTTTCTCTCCTTTGCCATATTCATAAGGTCTGCTATCTTGCCAAGCTCCGTATCCATTCCCGTTCCGGTCACTAATACATCGGCACGTCCATAGGTTACCAGACTTCCTGAATATACCATGTTGATACGGTCTGCAAGAGCCGCATCTTCTTCTATCACCGCATCTGTTTTCTCAACATTTAATGACTCACCTGTAAGCGAGCTCTCATTTACCTGTAACGAATAATTATGCAAAATACGTCCGTCCGCGACAACCATATCGCCTGCTTCAAGAATTATTATGTCTCCTGGCACAACCTCTCTTGATGGTATCTCGCGTTTCACGCCATCCCTTATAACTTTTGCACTTGGCGACGATAATTGTTTCAGGCTTTCAAGGGATTTCTGTGCCTTTACGTGCTGGATGGTTCCAAGCACAGCATTCATGACTAATACCAATAATATTACGATTGTACTCTCCACATTGCCGGAAAACATAGATACTATAGCTGCTATTATCAGAATAATGACGAGCAGGTCTGCAAACTGACTGAAAAATACCGAAATCGTGCTCTTCTTCCTGCCCTCTGTTAAGATGTTTTCACCTTTTTCTTTACGGATTCGCTCCACATCGGCTTCACTAAGCCCATTCTCCGTAGCATGAAGCTGCTCCATCAGTTCTTCCACCGAACAGCTCCATATTTCCTTTCCCTTCATACATACAACCTCCTTAAACATAATTTCTCTCGTACCTTATCGTCCAAAGAATTTCTCTTGATTGTATGTATAAAAAAGAGACCTTCATTGCACGAAAAAAGTACAATAAAAGTCTCGTTCCATATCTTAATCGAAAGTGTACTGCCCGGTTACCTGTAAGTGCATATCGCACACAGACAACGTGATGACGAACAGCACAACACCACATATGTGGTGCGAACTACTCCCTAATATTTAAACTCAAGATAACATACCTTGGCAGGGATGTCAACGAGGAGATGGGGTATCTTCTGATTTTTAAAATATTACTTCAAGTACAGGTCGCAATTGTGAAGTAATCCTGATATTGTCGCCTTGTAAATATCTACAGTTTCCAATTCTGATATACTCGTTATCCGCGCACCTGCATCTTTAGAAGATGCACCGCAATGAAATATTCTTATATCATCTGTCCCATAATCTATAACAATATATCTATCATGAAACACACCTCCAGATTTCTTTATTGAAATGTTCAAATCTGGATATTCTTTACAAAAATCATTAAACACATTTAATCTGAGACCATTATGTAAATTATCACTGAATATTGTAATTTCCACCCCTACTGGACAATTTATCAAATGTTCCAAAGTTTTAATACTAATATAATTATCTATTATGTATATACGCTTTTTTGCTTGTGAATATATTTCAGCATACGCAATATCAGCCTTAAATGGCTGACCATTTAATACTAAATATCCTCTTTTAATTTGTGGTTCACCAAATTCTGTCATTATTTCTGACAGTTCCGACTTGTAGACAATATCACTTAGCTTGTCAACAACCTCAGCAACCTGTTCCTCAATATCATTTAAATCATTCCTCAAATCTATAGTTTCACTAAAATTCTGTGATATCTGCATTGACAACTGCAAATATTCTCTTTGACCTATAAGGCTTTGATTCTCTATAATATAGTCCTTCATCTTCTTAAATGTACGAATAAGTGCTTTACTTTGAATTGTAGCTAAATTACCTCTGAGAACTGTCATCAACATATATATTCCCTGCTCCATAAATACCTTCGGAAGCTTTGTTCTGCCACCACGATTTGATGTTGACCTTTTTGATATCAAATTTTTTGATATCAAACTTTCATATTCCGTTTTGTTAAGCTGAAACATAAAATCTTCATCAAATTTATCAATGTTATTTTTTACCTGTTGATTAAATGCCGTAGTTGTATATCCATATATCTCAGCCAGTTCAAAATCCAACATAACTTTTTGTCCACGAATTATATATATCTTATTCTGGATTATTTCTTCATTAATTATCTTTACTTCTTTTATAGCTACTTGTTTTTTCTCATTATTATCCTGCTTTTCAGACATATAATTCTCCTCTTGTTATATATGATTTTTTATTCTAAATCATATATAACAATCAGTCATTGGACAGATAGTCCAAAATTTATGCCGCCAACTCGTTTGAATATGTAATAAGACGTTTCGTCAAAGCATCCCTTCCTTCTGCTACATAATCGAACAAAAAAGTAATCTCTTTATCCCTGACTAATAATTCTTCCATATGTACATGATAAAGCTCACTTAAACGAAACAAATTGTCCACAGATGGCAAAATAACACCCTTATAC
>CAVELH010000159.1:5020-5550 GCA_963616385.1 bacterium
CCCTTATACCATCGATATATTGACTGCGGGCAAGATAATCCAAGATATTCTTGAATGTCTTTTACACTATATCCATTATTTATCGCCATTGTTTTTAATTTTTTTCCAGTTCCTATAATATCTATTGAAGTTCCAGACATTTCCATTCATTCACCCCACCCATTTCTGTCCGACTTACATTATCAAAACCTCTCTATGGTCTAAATGTTCTGAGAGCCTCTATAGTTCTGGTTATCAGGTCATCTAAGCTCCAGCCAAGCATGTCTGCTCCCCGCTCAATTACCTCTCTTGAACAACCTGCTGCAAATCCTTTACTCTTATATTTCTTTTTTACAGATTTAAGCTCAAGGTCCTGAACACTTTTAGATGGTCTCATAATTGCCACAGCACCAATTAGTCCTGTCAGCTCATCAACCGCATATAACACCTTTTCCATCTCATGCTCAGGCTTTATATCTACTGTTAGCGCATATCCATGACTTGCAGTTGCATGAATAATTCTCTCATCTATTCCTCGCTCTCTCATTATC
>CAVELH010000160.1:0-5525 GCA_963616385.1 bacterium
GTATGTGGAAGCTCGTGTGACGGAACAGCTTATGCACACAAAGCCTGTGATATATGCGGCGGCTTATGTGACGGAACAGCTTATGCACACAAGACATGTAAAGTGTGTGGTGTATCGTGCAATGGAACAACGTATGAACATAAAGCAGGATTTTCCTGTAGTGATAAATCCGGAGAAACCACATCTAATGAAGCAACAACTGAATTACAGACAACCAACGTGACAACAACCAACACAGCAAACCAGACAGAGGGAGACAATGCTGTTTCTACCGGTGATTCTGTACCTATAGCATTATATGGTGTTCTTACAATAGCATCCGGTCTTATAATTGCTTTGTTGATTCTATTTAAGAATAAATCATTAAGAGAAGGAAAACACTAATTTGATGGAGGTCTTTTATGCAATCAAATAGTTCTGATAAAATATATGTAATTGGACATAAGAATCCTGACACAGACTCTATATGTTCAGCAATCTGCTACGCCTACCTAAAAAATAAGCTTACCGGACAGAATTACGTTCCAAGACGTGCAGGTGATGTAAATGCAGAGACAGAATTTGTCTTAAAATCATTTCAAATGCCAGCACCGGAATACGTTGAAAATGTCTACACACAGGTAAAGGATGTAGAGTACAGACACATGGATGGTGTTTCATGCGAGATATCTATCAAAAATGCATGGGAAATAGTCAGAGAGTCAGGTGCAACAACACTTGCATCCGTAGATGAATATGATAACCTTATCGGTCTTATCACAGTACGAGATATTGCCATGTCCTACATGGAGGTCTACGACAACGAGATTATAGCAACAGCCAACACACCATACTCTAACATAATAGATACCTTATCTGCTGAGCTTATAGTAGGTGATATCCATAATACTGTCCACTCAGGAAAGGTTCTCATCGCAGCAGCCAATCCTGACATGATGGAAAATTACATTCTTAAAGACGATATAGTTATTCTCGGTAACAGATACGAATCACAGCTATGTGCAATTGAGATGGAAGCACAGTGTATTATAATATGTGATGGTGCAAATGTTTCAAAGACTATAACCAAGCTTGCCGAGCAGAGAGGCTGCTCAATTATCAGCACACCTTACGACACCTACACCGTAGCACGTCTTATAAACCAGAGCATACCTATAAGACATTTTATGAAAAAGACTAATCTTATCACATTTTCTACTGAGGACTATATAACCGATATCAGAAGTGTAATGGCTGGAAAACGTCACCAGTATTATCCTGTGCTTGATGAATCAGGCAAATATGTCGGTCTTATTTCCCAGCGAAATTATTTGAATGCCAACCCTAAAAAGGTTATTCTTGTTGACCACAACGAGCATGCACAGACCGTAGACGGAATAGATGAGGTTCAGCTTCTTGAGATTATCGACCACCACAGAATAGGTGGTTTACAGACAATGAATCCTGTTTATTTTAGAAACCAGCCTCTCGGATGTACAGCGACAATCATATATCAGATGTTTCTTGAAACACATATTGATATTCCTAAAAATATAGCAGGACTTCTATGCTCTGCCATCATATCCGATACACTTATGTTCCGCTCACCTACATGCACACCTGATGATGAGGATGCCTGTAGAAAGCTTGCCAAGATTGCTAATATAGATATAGAAGCATTTGCGGTTGCCATGTTCAACGCAGGAAGCAAGCTCAAAAATAAATCTGATGAAGAGATATTCTATCAGGATTATAAGATATTTACGACAGATAATTTCAAGTTTGGTATAGGTCAGATTACATCCTTTAACAGTGATATTCTTGACAATATCGGCAAGCGTATAAGCACATATATGGAGAGCGTATATGACGGCAAAGAAGTTGATATGTTATTCTTCATGCTAACTAACATATTTACTGAGAATACAGTTTTGCTATACTATGGAAAGGATGCAGACAGACTTCTCGCAAAGGCATTTAAGCTTGATGAGGTATCTGGAGGCAGCATAAAATTAGAAGGTGTTGTTTCAAGAAAGAAGCAGGTTATTCCTATTCTTATGTCAGCATCTCACGATTGAATAATTTAACATGATATGATAAGATTATAGTTAAAAAGAAAAGGAGGCATAATTATGAAAAGAAAATCACAGTCAACATTAACAATCAGTGCTGTCGCATTTATAGCTGCTTTGTTGATTGATTTATATCTTATACTTGTCTATCCTTCAAGCATAGAACTCATAATTGCTGTCTCTCTTATCGTTATTGTTGACACCTATTTTCTCGTTGATGGAATATTAGCCAAGGTTGATGAGATTGCTTCTGTTAATATTGATAAGCAAAACGAAATCACCAAGGTTCAGAAGGGTATATATTCTGTTGCCAAGAGAGAAGAGGTTTCAAGAACCCAGAGTATGTCAGCTCTGCTTGATATCATCTTAGAATTAAAGGACGAGAATGCCAAGCTCTATAAGGAGATTCTTGAGCAGGACAAGATTATGACCAAGCTTAAGATTAAGAAGAATGATGACAACACAACCAAGGTTGTGAACAGTAATGAACGTCTCGCCATTCTCATAGCTCAGATGGCAACTGCTAATGCCAAATCTCAGAACGAGGCAATAGAGATTCTTAATGATATCTGCAAGGAATTAGAGGAAAGAAACGGCAAAATTAACACAGCAAAGGGAGCATAATGAATTATATTGTATTAGATCTTGAATGGAACCAATGCTGTGGTGGACATGACAATGAGAATCCACGCATACCGTTTGAGATAATAGAGATTGGTGCTGTTAAGCTGGACAGCAAATTCAATTTAATAGATACTTATTCAAGTATAGTTAAACCTAGAATATATAAGAGACTTCAACCTCATATTAAGGCAATCCTTAATTATGATGAGACTTATTTAAGGAAGGGCAGACCTTTCGATATGGTTTGCAGAGAATTCATCAAATGGTGTGGCGATGACTACATATTCTGTACATGGGGTGCCATGGATTTAAGTTATCTCCAGAATAACATGGAATATTACCACATGAAGCCTCTGGAATTTCCACTCAGATATTATAATGTTCAACAGATATACGCTGACACAACAGATGAGTACGGATTGATTGTAAGACTTGAGAAGGCTGTCAATTACCTTAATATCAATATAGACAGACCTTTTCATTCCGCAGTCAACGATGCCTACTATACAGGAATTGTCCTATCGATGATTCATCCAAGGGATTTAGAGGATAGATACACTTATGATTTATACCATAATCCAAAGGTGTTAGAGGATGAGATTTTCTCCTACCATAAGACGTATATGGAGCATATATCAAGAGAATTTCAAGATAAAAAGGAAGCTCTTGCAGATAAAGATTTACTCACTCTCAAATGCTACAAATGCAAGAAAAAGCTATCTAAGAAGATTAAATGGTTTTCCAACTCACCTAATTCATATGTCTGTGTTGGAAAATGCTGGTATCACGGACTAGAATCTGGCAAGCTTAAATTTAAACAGACAAAGGACGGCAAATATTTTGCAATAGTAACTACACTTCCAACCGATAAAAAAGGAATGGAGAATATTCGTAATAGACAAAATGAACTCAGAATAAGACGGCAGGAAAAGAGACATAATAAGAATAAAAAAGAATCGTAGTTGGATAATAAACAAATAAGCAACCGCTTTACACAAGTGGTTGCTTATTTGCTGTTCCGGGTTTTCTAGGATATGCCTTAGGTGTAGGCTTTATCTTCTTAATAAATACAAAGCTTCTTCCTATATCAGAATCAGGAAGAACTATCTTCTTTGTCTGCTCTATCTTACCACCTAAGATTGATACTGCCTTTTTAGCTAACTCAAGCTCCTCATCTATTTTACCTGTTTTATAAGGAATAAAATATCCCCCCTGCCTTACAAATGGTATACAATACTCAGATAAGACAGCCATATTTGCAACTGCCCTTGACACGACAAGGTCGTACTTCTCACGCATATCCTTGTTTTTTCCACCCTCCTCAGCTCTTCCATGAAGTGCCACGCAGGTATTTTTATCTAAGCCTATTGTATCAATTACTTCATTTAGAAAATTAATTCTCTTATTAAGCGAATCATACAGAGTAAGGTCTATATTAGGAAATGCTATCTTAAGTGGAATTCCTGGAAATCCTGCTCCTGTTCCAACATCAATAACCTTTATGTTTTTATTTGAAAAGTCATAATATCCAGCTAAAGCAATACTGTCAATAAAATGCTTAAGTATCACATCTTCTCTCTCTGTTATCGCAGTGAGATTCATTACCTTATTTTTCTCAACCAAAATTTCATAATACTTATCAAACTGCTCTAACTGAGTATCATTTAAGGTTACTTTTCCTTCTGTAATATCTTCAAGATATTCTCTTATTTTATTCATAATATAATTCCTTATTGTCTTTCATTTTTTGCTGCAAGGTATATCATTAACACTGATACATCTGCCGGAGAAACTCCTGATATTCTTGATGCTTGTCCGAGAGATGAAGGTCTTATTGCAGCAAGCTTCTGCCTTGCTTCCTTCCTCAGATTAGAGACATCATCATAATTTATATCTGATGGAATAAGCTTCTTCTCCATCTTCTTAAAATGCTCAACCTGCTGCTTCTGTCGTGATATATATCCATCATATTTAATGGCAATATCTATCTGTTCTATAACCTCAGGTGAAAATTCCGGCACATTATTCCTCTCTTCATCAAGCTCGGCTATAAGATTATATGACAGCTCAGGTCTCCTTATAAGCTCAGCAAGAGATGCAGCTGTTCCAAGAGGTGAGCTGTTATGACTTACAAGTAATTCCTGTGTTCGCTTGTTAGCACCGACAACAGTCTCATTCATTCTCTTAATCTCACTGTCAATCTGTTCTCTCTTCTTACAGAATTTTGCATAACGCTCATCATCTATAAGTCCTATCTCATGTCCGATATCTGTAAGTCTTAAGTCTGCATTATCCTGTCTTAGAAGAAGTCTGTATTCTGCTCTTGATGTCATCATACGATATGGCTCGTTAGTTTCCTTTGTTACAAGGTCATCTATAAGAACTCCTATATATGCCTGTGAACGGTCAAGTATAACTGGTTCTTTTCCCTGCAATTTTCTCGCCGCATTTATACCTGCCATTATTCCCTGTGCAGCAGCCTCCTCATATCCTGAGCTTCCGTTAATCTGTCCGGCAGAAAATAAACCATCCATCTCCTTGAACTCAAGATTAGCCTTAAGATTAACTGCATTTATACAATCATACTCTATTGCATATGCATTTCTTACTATCTTAACATGCTCCAATCCCGGCACAGTATGAATCATGGCATACTGAACATCCTCAGGAAGAGATGATGACATACCTCCCATATACATCTCATTTGTAAATTCACCCTCAGGCTCAATAAATAACTGATGTCTGTTCTTATCAGGAAACTTCATAACCTTATCTTCGATAGATGGACAATATCTTGGTCCTGTACCCTCTATAAAGCCTGAGAAAAGCGGTGACCTGTCTATATTATCC
>CAVELH010000161.1:0-5522 GCA_963616385.1 bacterium
ATATGAAGTGGTAGAGGATTTATCTTTTATCAAGGCATCAAATGTATATAGAATTGTTAAGGAAAAATATGGAAATAATACATATAAAGAGCCTGTAATAATTATTGGTTCTGACACGGTTGTTTCAATCGATAATGAGATACTTGGCAAGCCATGTGATGAGAATATGGCTTATGATATGCTAAGCAAGTTACAGGGGCGTGTACATGAAGTATACACAGGAGTTACAATTATAAGCTATGATGGAGAAAATGAGACAGTGAAAACATTTAATGAGTGTACTAAGGTTCATTTTTATCCTATGACAGAGAAAGAAATAAGGTCATATGTGGCAACAGGCGATTGTATGGATAAGGCGGGTGCGTATGGAATACAGAGTGGTGCAGCCATATATATAGAGAAGATAGATGGAGATTATAACAATGTAGTGGGACTGCCTGTTTCGAGACTTTATCATGAGTTAAGAGATATGTAATTATTGATTACGAGAGGATTATAAACATGGAGTGGGGATTTAGTTTTGACAGAGTAAAAGTAAAGGAAGAGAGTCGTACGATGTATGAGCTATGCTTAAAGAGGGCTGATAGTATAGGACATGCAGAATTTATGAGGACTGAGGGACGAGTATCTCTCGCGGAAACATATAAGACAGATATGATTAACTTTCTTATATATCTGGCATATTCGGATGGCAGATTAAATAAGGAAGAGGTCAAATATATAAACTCTCTGACCGGACTTTACTTTAATGAGCAGGACATATCTAAATATGCAGATAAATGGGGGCTTAAAACAGAGTCAATAAAGGACAGACCTCCTATGTCATTAGAGCCATTTGTACGTTCTAATATAGGACCTGAGACAGGTGAGATAAGTAACAGATATTATGATTTGATATCTCTTTATGTTACAACATTTAATTATGTTGGAAATGATTTTATTTCCTGCAATAAGGATATTGCAAAGGGTGAGATAGAAGCCCTTTCATCGTATATTATGATGATTAAATCTTATATAGATATTATAAATGGCAAGATAGAGGATTATAAGCCTACTATTGCATTTAAGTCTGGAAGTAAGGTTAAGACAGAGCCTAAGCCTCAGTATGTTGAGGTACAGGAAAATTATGACATGATAAACGGAGACCGCATTTATCGTGATGACAAGGTAAGTAAGGAAGAAAGCAGAGTAATCATCAGACATAACAATGCACCTGATGATATGAATATTGACATAAATAATGATATAAATAATGAGGAAAAAACTGTAGACTATAAAAAAATTAATAACACAGATGAGGTTAAGCAGGTTATAGATACTGAGGATATTAATCTTGAGGTATTGCTTGATGAGCTTAACCAGCTTACAGGAATGGAGAGCGTTAAGGTTGAGATAAATAATCTTATTAACCTTCTTAAGATATGTCGTATAAGACAGGAAAAAGGACTTAAGCTGCCTCCTACAACTAACCATCTTATATTCCTTGGCAATCCTGGTACAGGTAAAACTACCGTGGCAAGAATCCTTTCTAAGATATACCATGGACTTGGTATCTTATCAAAGGGACATCTTGTTGAGGTTGACAGGTCGGGACTTGTTGCCGGATATATGGGACAAACAAGTGAAAAGGTTATGGAGGTTGTTGAACGTGCAAAGGGCGGAATCTTATTTATAGATGAGGCATATGCGTTGGCAAGCGGTAAGCAGGAGGGAGATTTCGGTAAGGAGGCCATAGATATACTTAATAAGGCTATGGAGGATTACCGTGATGACCTTATTGTCATAGCAGCAGGATACCATGATGAAATGCAGGATTTCCTAGATGCTAATCCGGGACTTCGTTCAAGATTTAACAGAACTATTGAATTTCCTGATTATAATGCAGAAGAGCTGGTTACTATTATGATTAACAGGGCAGCTAAGCTGGATTATGAATTTTCAGACGATGCAATTAAGTTTGTAAAAGAGAAATTTGAGAATGTACTTGCCTGTCCGCCTGAGAACTTTGGTAATGCGAGGTCAGTTAGAAATTATCTTGACAGGGCAATAAATAATCAGGCAAACAGACTTGTAAAAGAGGCTAACTTTAAAGAGGATGAGCTTATGCTTATTAAGCTCTGTGATGTGGAGCATGAGGAGTTATGTTAAGATATATAGCTGATGGTTTGAGCAGATATATAAATGAAGAGCATTATCCGTGGCATATGCCGGGACATAAAAGAAGTGTGCCGGAGATTAAATATGATACGGATAATATGCTTAAAGAGATTATGCATTATGATGTTACAGAGGTTCCGGGGGTTGACGATTTGCATCATCCTGAGGGAATGATTAAGAAATCACAGGATGAGATGACTAAGGTGTATGGTACATTTGCGAGCTATTATCTTGTAAATGGTTCAACCTGTGGAATTATGACAGCCATAACAGCATGTGCGAAAAGACATACTGATGATAAGCCAATTAATATAATAATTGCAAAAAATTGTCATAAGTCAGTTTTTAATACAGCGTCTCTTTTAAGCTTAAATAACATATATATGGATATTCCCAAGCTTGGAGAGGACATCTATGGTTCAGTAAATCCCGATGAAGTAGAGAGACTTTGCGAGGAGAATGAAAATATATGTGCGGTTGTAATCACGAGCCCTACATATGAGGGAGTTATCTCAGATATAGCTGCGATAAAGAATATTACAGGAATATATAATATACCTCTCATAGTTGATGAGGCACATGGTTCAGAGCTTCCATTTGTGGATGAATTACCACAGTCAGCTATAGCTGCGGGAGCAGATATTGTTATACAGAGCTTACATAAAACGCTGCCATCTATGACACAGACGGCAGTTTTGCATTTGAATAATAAAGAGCTTAATGATGGCATAAAAAAATATTTGTCAGTATATATGAGCTCATCGCCATCTTACCCTATGCTTTGCAGTATGGAGTATGCAGTTGCGTGGGCGAGTGAGAATAATCACGATGAGTATATATGTAATCTTAAGAAATTCAGAGAAAAGGCGAAAGCACTTAAGCATCTGAAATTACTCGGAAGAAACTGTGGTGATGGCAGTAGTTGTGATAGTATAAACGATAACATTTATGATTATGATATTACAAGGCTTGTATTTATAACTAATAAGGGCGATAACATAAATGGAAAAATGCTATCAGATATATTAGAGCGTGAGGGTAATATAGTAAGTGAGATGTCGGGACTTTGTCATGTTGTTCTGATATCTTCCATTTGCGATAGTAAGAGTGATTTTTGCCATTTATATGACACTCTCAAAAAGATAGATGATAACTATTATGCATTGATTAATGAATGGACTGATAGTTATAAAGGTGAAATTAACAAGGAAAATATAATAGGGGAATTAGACAGGCTTGCAGGAAAAAGAGCCGAGGGGGATATCTATGTTTATCCACCGGGTATACCAATTATAACTACAGGAGCTTTGATAAATGATGAGCAGATAGGGCTTCTTAAGAGGTATGCCGAGGAGGGTAGGAGAATATTCGGTATATAAAGGAGTTATTAATATGAAAGATTTAACCAAAGGAAGTCCGGTTAAGATAATCCTCTTATTTGCATTACCCATTATATGTGGAAACATTTTTCAGCAGCTATATAATATAGCGGATAGCAAGATAGTAAGTACCTATGTAAGCACAAATGCATTTGCGGCTGTAGGAGCTACAAGTGTAGTTTCAAATACGATAATAGGATTTATAAATGGGCTGACTCAGGGCTTTGCAATTCCTATAGCTAACAGCTTTGGTGCTAAGGATGAAAAGAGAATGAGAAGGTTTGTATCGGGAACAATAATTCTGTCTATGTCGGTTGCTGTAATTCTCACGATAGCTTCATTAATGTTCATAGAGCCGATACTTATTGTGCTAAAGACACCTGAGGATATTCTTCCACAGGCATTAAGCTATGTAAGGATAATACTTGCTGGAATAATATTTACTGCACTGTATAATATGTGTGCCAATGTTCTAAGGGCAGTTGGTGACAGCAAAACTCCTCTGTATTGCTTAGTGACATCAGTTATTTTTAATATAGGCTTAGACCTTTTATTTGTGAGAACCTTCGATATGAAGATAGAGGGTGCGGCTTACGCGACAGTGATATCTCAGGCTATAGCTGCAATTATGTGCATAGTATACATATTATTCAAATTTCGCAGTCTGCTTCCTAAAAAGGGTGAGTGGAAAACGGAGAAGGGACAGTACCCTGACCTTATTACAACAGGTTTGTCCATGGGACTTATGTCATGTATAGTAAATATAGGTACAGTAGTTCTTCAGGGTGCAATCAATGGTCTCGGAACATCAATAGTTGCTGCTCATACGGCTGCCAGAAGAGTATTTGACATACTAACTGTTACCTTGTTCTCTATAGGTATTGCGATGACAACCTTTGTAAGCCAGAATATGGGTGCAGAAAGACCTGACAGGGCAAGACAGGGAGTAAGGCAGGCGATAGGTCTTGTCACAATTATAACTACAGCACTTGTTGTTATATGCTTCGTATTTGGCAGACCTGTATTTGTATGGCTTACAAACAGTACAGACAGTAAAATAATAGACCCGGCAGTCATGTATTCTCGTATCAGCATAGTGTTTTTCTATGTGTTAGGACCATTATTTATACTTAGATGCTCCTTGCAGGGAATGGGAAGAAAGATTATTCCTGTCTGCTCGAGTGTGCTTGAGATGATAATCAAGATATTGTCAGCACAATTTTTAGTTCCGGTGTTTGCATACAGAGGTGTTGCGTTTACGGAGCCTATAAGCTGGGTTGCCATGACAATACTCTTGTCAGTTTCTTATGTAATTATTGTTAGGAGATATAAGGTATGCCCTATTGACAAAAGGGAAACAATAAATTTATAATTATAGTAATAATGTGGATTTACCATGCCCTTTTGCAACATGGGTAAGGAATGTCTGTTTTATAATCAGGGAGATGGAGAGATGGCAAGTATAAAGAAAGCTAAAAAAGCAAAATTACCTAAGCCGCCAATAAAGGTTAAACTTTCAAGGTCTGACAAGAAGCAGAAGAAGGCTCGTGAAAAGGCTGTCAATACAGCACTTGGGGTGGTTGCGGTTATATTATGCGTGATATCTTCCGTACTTGACGTTTTGTCAAATAAAGAGAAAGAAAGGATATGAAACAAATGAACAATTTTGACTCATTACTCGAAAAGGTTAAGTCTTGCAGCACAAAGAAGCTTGCTGTTGCAGTAGCACAGGATGATGCTGTACTTGAGGCAGTACAGGCAGCTAAGGAAAGAGATATAGCAGATGCTATTCTTGTAGGTGACGAGGATAAGATTAGAGAAATAGCTGCATCTATCAATATGGATTTATCAGGCTTCGAGATTATTGATGTTAAGGATACAACAGAGGCAGCTCATACAGCAGTTAAGCTTGTACATGATGGCAAGGCCGATATGTATATGAAGGGACTTATCGATACAAAGGGATTCCTTAAGAGTGTACTTGAT
>CAVELH010000162.1:0-5441 GCA_963616385.1 bacterium
GGTTATAGGTGCATTTTCTCCTGCTGGAGGTACAGGTAAGACATTGCTATCAATGCTTCTTGCATACAAGCTTCAGAATAAAGGCAACAGAGTACTGTATGTAAGTACTGTTTCTCATCAGGACTTTTCATATTATATCGAGGGCAGAGAATATCTCAGTACAGAGTTTTGCTATCAATGTACTATAAATATAAGAAATGCATTAAAGATAATAAATAAGGAAATACGAAAAGGGGATTTTGATTATCTTCCTCCGTTTAAAAATCTGCCGGTTTCCTACAAGATTAATTTTGGCATATATATGCAGATTGTTGAATATATAAAAAAACAAAATATATATGATTATATTGTTGTTGAATTGTCGTCTGAGTTACAACAGGACAAGCTGGTGTTTCTAAAACAGTGTGATATAAAGCTTTTGATATCAAAACAGGATAGAATTTCAGTGAGGAGACTTGAGACGTTTATATCTGGTATTCCTGATACGGGAGATAACCCGATATTAGTGTGTAACAGGTATGACAGGCGTAAGACAGATTACCTATCTATAAGTCCGGTTATTGAGAGCTGTGAGTTAAGTCAGTATATAGATGAGATGTATGACGAGTTGGATTGGAGTACAGCTAAAAGTGTTATAGATATGGAAAAAACTTATTTGTGTATCATATAAGTGGAGAGGTGTTTTATGGAAAATACGGTTATTATGATTTTTGAGGATTTAAGTAAAAACAGGTCATTAGATATTGAAGCTCCATTAAACATTTCTGCAAATGAGCTTATATATGGACTTAACAAAGGGCTGCATCTGGGAATTGACATAAATAATGTCAGGGAATGTTATTTGTGTACAAGAGAACCTAGAATTCTGCTGAGGGGCGACAAAACGTTAGAGGAACTAGGTGTTCGTAACGGAACAATTATAACATACAGGGGATAGGTTAATTAGGAGAGGTATATGAAATACAAGCTTGTTATATATGGAAATAATATGTATAAGGATGTCATCATTGATGATTCATTTTTAGGAAGTCTTACTATTGGTACAGATAAGGCGTGTCAGATTGCGTTTAGGAGAGAACGTTTTAAGGATAGTTTTATTATTAGAATAGATAAACAGGCAGGTGATAAGTATGTTATCAGTTGCAGCGATACCATCTACCTTAAGGAGGACTCTGAATTTAAGGAATATATAAGACAGCTTGAGATTGGAGACCATATTGCATTATGCTATGATTGTAATGACATGGAATTTTTCTATGTAGACTTTTTGGCTTTCTATGAGCAGGCGGGAACAGATTATGATGTTGCAGTAGATGTTGCAGCTTGTAATGAGTTCTCGGTTGGTGGGCGTGTTGACTGTACTGTGCGTGTTGATGATCCGTATATGAGTAATGATTACATTAAAATACGAAGAGCCTATGATTGTTATGAGATTGATTGGCATAAGGCACATATTGGGGTTGAATTAAATGGATTTGCTCTGCATGAGGATATAGGAGTTATATATGATGGAGAATTTTTCTCTATAAAGGGACATTCTTTCTGTATAGATAAGGGAATTTTATATACATCTAAACAGACTAAGCTTATAACTAATCAAAAGGTGACACAGATTACATATCAGAGCAATCATTATGAGTATCCTAAATATATTAAAAATGTCAGACAAAAGTTTGAATTGCCATCGGAGAGTATTGAAATACTTAATCCTAAGAACAAAGAGGAGAAGGATGAGCAGAGCTTCCTTATGTCTGTTATGCCGATGCTTGTAAATATGCTGCTTATGGTTGGAATGAGAGGCGTTATGGGTGGCGGAGGAATGTTTGTTATATATTTTGCTGCCACAATGTCAGTAAGTACGACTATTACAATCATTAATTTCTGTAAGGACAAAAAGAAACGTACGGAAAAGGAAGATAGAAGAAAAAAAGTTTATATGGAATATCTGTCTAAACAGGAGGATGAGATAATTAAGCTCAGGGAACGTGAGAAGATTGTGGCTAATTACATGAATCCTGATTTGGATACATATGTAAAATTTGTAGATGAATTTGATAACAGGTTATTTGAAAAAAACAGAAGTGATAATGATTATTTAAAGATTCGTATTGGAAGCGGAGTAGTTGCCTCTAATTGTCAGGTTGATTATAAGAAAGAGGATTATGTTGATACAGATGATGAGCTGAAGGATTTTCCTCAGATAATGCATGACAAGTATCAGTATATCAGCTCTATGCCTGTTTGTCTTGATATCAAGGATGTAAATGCTGTTGGCTTTATAGGAAAAAGGAATAAGCTATATCAGATGGGAAAAAATCTGATAGTTGAATATGCAGCATCACATTTCTATAAGGATGTTAAATTGTTCATGATAATGGATGAGGAGGATGTTTCGTTATTTGAATGGGCAAGATGGATGAAGATAACTTATAGCGAAGCGTATGGAATGAGAAATTTCATGTACGATAAGGAGAGCGCCAAGACAACTCTGGAATTTTTGTATTCGGAGCTATCCAGAAGGGAGGCTATGGGAGCACCTTCTGATGATATGCCTGAGTATATTGTATTAGTATATAAATCATCTGCAATCAGTACGCATCCGGTATCAAAATACATAGATAAGGCAAATGATTTAGGGTTTAGGTTTATATTCTTTGAGGAGTATGAGGAATATCTTAATAGTGAGTGCTCTACAAGAATATTTCTTAGTGATAAAGGTTATAGCGGATATATTCAGGATGTCAAGGATGGTGAGAGTATACAGAAATTTGACTATTCTCATATATCGGGCGAGGCTGCACTGCATTTGTCCAAGAAGCTTGGGGCAGTGTGTTTTGATGAGGTGAGCCTTGAGAATACACTTACCAAGAATATAACCTTGTTTGAGCTGTTGGGAATTATGAATCCCTATGATTTGAATCTTGGTGAGAGATGGAGTAAGTCTGAGATATATAAAAGCATGGCTGCACCGATAGGAGTTAAGAGTGGAGATGAGATAGTATATCTCGATTTGCACGAAAAGTATCATGGACCTCATGGCTTGGTTGCAGGAACTACAGGTTCAGGTAAATCAGAGATATTGCAGACTTATATATTGTCTATGGCAACATTGTTTCACCCATATGAGGTTGGATTTATAATAATTGATTTTAAGGGTGGAGGAATGGTGAATCAGTTTAGGGATTTGCCACATCTGAATGGAGCTATAACCAATATAGATGGAAATGAGATAGAGCGTTCACTTCTTTCTATAAAGGCAGAGCTTATTAAGAGGCAGGAGCTTTTTGCAGAACAGGATGTAAATCATATAGATGAATACATAAAAAAATATAAGGATGGAAGTGCAAGTGTTCCATTGCCACATCTTATACTTATTGTTGACGAGTTTGCTGAGCTCAAAAGCGAACAGCCGGAGTTTATGAAGGAGCTTATCAGTGCGGCAAGAATAGGACGAAGCCTTGGAGTTCATCTTATACTGGCTACACAGAAACCGGCAGGTGTTGTCAGCGACCAGATATGGAGTAACTCCAAGTTTAAGCTGTGCCTTAAGGTGCAGAATAAGGGCGATAGTAATGAGGTCTTGAAATCACCGCTTGCAGCAGAGATAACCGAGCCGGGCAGGGCATATTTACAGGTAGGTAATAATGAGATATTTCAGTTATTTCAGTCTGCTTACAGTGGAGCTATGGCACAGAATGATGGAATTGCAGAGCAGAAGAAGTTCAATATAGCTGAGGTAGCGTTATCAGGAAGAAGAAAAATAATATACGAACAGAAGCCAACCTCCAATGATGGCGGAGAGACTCAGTTAAAGGCACTGGTAAATTATATAAATGAATATTGTGATAAGAAGAATATAAACAAGCTTCCGGATATATGTCTGCCGTCGCTTGCAGAAGTTATACCTATTACAGTTGATGGATTTGAATATGATGGTACGGATGTAGTTGTTCCTGTTGGTATAACAGATGATCCATCAAGACAAAAACAATATGTTGAGGTATTCAATGTATCACAGAATAACATATATATTCTTGGTTCTTCTCAGTCGGGTAAGACTAATCTTATCCAGACAATGATTAGAAACCTTACGGATTTGTATTCACCGAAGGAAGTAAATATATATATTCTTGATTTTGCCTCAATGGTATTAAGAAATTTCAGGGATTTAAATCATGTCGGGGGCGTAATAACAGCCTCAGATGAGGAGAGATTAAAGGGCTTTTTAAAGCTGATACAGGCAACTGTGTTATCAAGAAAGGCTAAGTTCTCTGAAATGGGTATCAGTTCATTTAGTGCATATCGTGAAACTGGAAGAACTGATATACCGCAGATTGTTGTATTTCTTGATAATTGGATTGCATTTAAGAATTATTTTAGTGAATACGAGGAAATCTTCATAAATATAAGCAGGGAGTGTGTTTCTGTTGGTATTTCGCTTGTTATCACGTCAAATCAGGCTGGTGGTGTAGGTTATAAGTTATTGCCTAATTTCTCGAAGAGAACAGCTTTGTATTGTAATGATTCAGGTGATTATAATTCGGTATTTGATTCGTGCAGAAAGAAAATTAATGACATATCAGGAAGAGGAATTGTTGAGAGTAATAAGACTTTGTATGAGTGTCAGTATTACCTTGCATTTGCGGCAGAAAAAGAATTTGAGAAGATAAAGCTTATCAAGGAATATATCAGTTATATCCACGAAAAGTATGGTGATATATATGTGCCTGGTATACCAGAGATACCAGAGAAGGTAACAGACAGCTTCCTTAATAAACAGTTTGGTACAGAATGTTGTGCTACTTATGAAGTTCCTCTTGGAATGGAATTTAATTCAATAGGTTTGAGGACAATTAAGCTCAATAAAACTACTGAGATTTCATTTTTGGGTAAACAGGAGTCTCACAAACATGATTATGTTGAGTATCTGTTAGATAGGGTATTGGCAAGACGCGAAAACGAGCCTGTAGAATTATTTATTGTTGATAATACTTATAGTGAATACAAGAAATATAGTGAAATGGCTTCTATGTATACAAATAATGGACAGGATATAGTGAGTGTCCTTGAAAGAGTGGATAGTTCATCATCACCATTTGTTTTATGTATGATTAATTCGACAGATGTGCTTAAGGCAGTCGGAACGGATAAGGAAATGGCTGCAAGGTATAAGAGTTTGGTGACAAATGGAAGAGGAAAGGTCTGTTTAATGTATACGGATGTGGAGAATTCTACAATAACATTTGGCTCAGGAGATGTTCTTAAACATATTAAGGATAACAAAAATCTTGTGGCATTTGAGGATATAGGTAATATCAAGGCGATGGATATACCAATAGATGCTTCCAGAAGATTTAAGAAGCCGTTAGATAAAGAGGATGCATATCTGTTTGAGGGTATAAAGGTTGAAAAGATTAGGGTTATGAGTAAGGAGGAAAGAT
>CAVELH010000163.1:0-5431 GCA_963616385.1 bacterium
GTGTTACATACATAGAGCTTGCTATAATGCAGGCAGTTATCAATCTTCGTTATATGCTCATGTCCTGTGCACTCGCACAGAGGATTGATACCAGCTATCCTTTGTATCACAGATTTATAATGGGCTTTGGAATTACAGATGAGATATTTGGTGTATCTGTTGCACAGCCCGGCAGACTTAGTCCATATTACACATATGGAGCGATGAGTGTGTCTATACCGGCATGGTGTCTTGGAACATGTCTTGGCGTTGTGCTTGGAAGTGTTCTTCCGGCTAATATTGTCAGTGCCTTGAGTGTAGCTTTGTATGGTATGTTTATTGCAATTATTATGCCTCCTGCAAGAGATAATAAGGTGGTTTTAGTACTTGTTATTATTTCAATGCTTTTAAGCAGTGGATTTACATATCTGCCATATTTGAAGAATATATCATCAGGTTTCAGAGTTATTATACTCACTGTGGTAATTGCAGGTGTGGCAGCGATATTATTCCCTATAGAGGAGGATGCACAGGATGAATAAAATATATATTTATATTCTTGTTATGGCAGCGGTAACATATCTTATCCGTGTGCTTCCGCTGACTCTTATTAAGAAGGATATCAAGAATAAGACAATTCGTTCATTTTTATATTATGTTCCATATGTAACGCTGGCAGTTATGACATTTCCGGCTATACTTACTGCAACTAATAATATGTATGCGGCTTTTTTTGGATTTTTGGTGGCTGTTATACTCGCATGGTGTAGAAAAAGTCTGTTTCAGGTTTCAATTACGGCATGTGCTGTGGTATTTATTTTAGAATTAATTTTATAAAAAAACATTGACAATATTAATATTCTCTGATATAGTCAATTCAACGCGTTAAAGCGTTGAAGATACAAAGCTAGGAGGACTGATATTTATGAAAGAGATTTCAAAGCTACTTGGTTACAGAGATAGTATTCGTGTTGTTGATGCCACACTTAGAGATGGCGGACTTGTGAATGATTTTTATTTTACAGATGAGTTTGTTAAAAGCCTTTATCAGGCTAATATAGATGCCGGTGTTGACTATATGGAGATGGGCTATAGAGCTTCTAAGAAGGTATTCGATGAGTCTAAATTCGGTAAGTGGAAGTTCTGTAATGATGAGCATATAAGGGAGATAGTTGGTGAGAATGACACTAACCTCAAGCTTGCTATTATGGCGGATATAGGCAGACATAACAAGGATGATTTTGATGAGAAGGTTAATTCTCCGGTAGACCTTGTTCGGGTTGCAGCGTATATACATCAGATGCCTGAGGCTATTGATATGGTTTGTGATGCGGCTAAGAAGGGATATGAGACAAGCTGCAACATTATGGCTATATCTAATGCTCAGGAGAAGGATATCAAGGTTGCGTTAGATATGCTTGGACAGACTCCGGTTGATGTTATCTACATAGTTGACAGCTTCGGCTCTTTATATCCTGAGCAGATGGCAAGAATTGCAGACCTGTACCTTGAATTTGCAACTAAGTACAATAAGAAGATAGGTATACATGCACATAACAATCAGCAGCTTGCATTTGCAAATACTATAGAGGTATGCGGAGATGGAGTTGACTGGTTAGATGCAACCTATCTGTCAATGGGAAGAGGAGCGGGTAACTGTGCCATGGAGCTTCTTCTTGGCTTCCTCAAGAATCCGAAATATAACGTATATCCGGTATTCAAGTTTATAGAGGAGCATATGCTTAAGCTAAGGGAAGAGGGAATTGTCTGGGGATATGATTTACAGTATTTGATGACAGGACTTCTTAACCAGCATCCTAGAACTGCAATACAGTTCACTAAGGATAAGAGAAATGATTATGCTGAGTTCTACAAGGAAATTCTTAATTAGTATTTAAATATATAGTGGGTTACACAGATGTATAGGTCTCGTGTGAACCCACTATATTTATGTTAATAAGCTGTGTGAAAACATAAGTATTAAAAGCATTACTATATTGCACAGGGTAAATATTCCAAGGTATTTCATTTTGTTGTCCGGCATTTCCTTTGCAATCTGTTTGTATGATATGAGGCTTGCCATGGAGGCAATAAGTGTTCCAAGTCCGCCTATATTGGTTCCGATGATAAGTAAATTCCAATTATCAGTAAAGCCGGATAGGAGGAGAGCAGTTGGCACATTGCTTATTATCTGGCTGGATAACACTGAGACTAAAACCTCATGACCATTTAGAATATTTTCTATAAAATTTTTAAATTCAGTTATGCGTCCCATATTACCTATAAAGATAAAAAATGCGATGAATGTTAAAAGCAGAGAGTAATCTACCTGCTTAAATAATGAGTGATTAAAGATAATTGTAATTACAATGATGATTATTGTAAGTATTCTTATATCAAGTACATCTGCAACTGATAAAAGGCAGAGTATAAATTCCACGCAGAATAAAAGTATATATTTTTTATTTATGTGAGGTGCTTCTATGTCGAGCTTAGTTATCTGTTTACGCTTAATAAGCAAAATTGATAAAAACAGACACAGAGCTGATATAAGTGTATAAGGAAGCATAAGAGATATAAAATCACTAAAGCTCATATGTGAGCTCGCATACAGATAGAGATTCTGTGGATTACCCATAGGCATAAGCATACTTCCAAGATTTGCTGCAATTGTCTGCAAGGTCACAATCGGTATAATAAGCTTTTCTTTGTCTGCCATTTTTAATACAATAATTGCAAATGGCACAAATGTGATTAGCGATACATCATTTGTTATAAACATGCTTAGAACAAACGGAAGAAGTATTAACACAAGTGATAGCTGGCGTGTATTTTTGGTGTGTGACAGGAGCTTCATGCCAATAACCCTGAATACGCCAAGCTGTTTGAAACCAGCCATAACTGTCATAAGACAAAATAACAGCATTATAGTATTCCAGTCTATATAGGATATATATTTATTGTCAGGGTGTACTATAAATGAGGATATGACAGCAAGTATTATGCTGAAAACGAGAACGGTCTCCTGTTTGATATATTTTTTAATAGTATGTAAGAGCTTCATAATAATTTCCTTTATGATAATTGATTAATAAAATATTATAGTTAATGATTATTTAATAATTGATATTATAATATTAACACCAGAAGGAGGGAAGAGTATGTATTTAAAAATATTAAAAAAAGATTTGAGAAGAAAAAAGACAATGAACATAATACTTCTCATATTTATAATGCTTGCCACACTGTTTATATCAGGCAGTGTAAATAATCTGGTGGTAGTGTTAAGTGGTATTGATAATTTCTTTGAGAGGTCAGAAATAGATGATTTTATTATTATAACAATGAGAGGAGATAAGAACGCTGATACAAAAAATGAGGCATCAATAGAGGATTTCCTTAAACATAATAAGTATGTATGTGAATATTCAACGGATGATATCTTATTTTTAAGTGCATCAAATATCAGTATTAATGATGGAAAAAATATAAATGTATCTGCTTCTATAATGTGTGATTCATGGAATATACAAGCACAAAAGTTTTTTACATCTGATAATGAGGAAATAGTCTCTATGGATGATGGAACTATATATCTTCCAATAGAGGTAATAAATGATAATAAGCTTCAGATTGGTGATACTATCAACATACATTCTAACGCAGGATATGAGAGAGAATTTAGGCTTGTTGGAAGCTTTAAGGATGCACTTTTAGGTTCTGACCTGATGGGAACACTTAGAATATTGGTATCCGAAAATGATTTTAATCAGATTATGGAGAAATCAGCTCTCCCATGCGGAACGATATTCTCATTAAAAACAGACAATGTTGATGAATTAAAGAATAGTTACAATAATCAGGATTTTACACAGTTATTTAATGCAGATAAGAATATGGTGAAAACTACATATATACTGGATATGGTAATAGCAGGAGTCCTTATTTTGGTAAGCTTATGCCTTATAATAATATCCTCTGTTATGCTAAGATTCATAATTGTATTTTCAATAAATGAGGATTATCATGAGATAGGTATTATGAAGGCTATCGGTATATCTGATGGAGGAATAAGAAAGCTTTATATGGCTAAGTATGTTATTCTGACAATTTTTGGTACAATTATTGGGTTCATTCTATCTATACCATTTAGTGATATGCTTATAAAACAGGTTTCCAGAAATATAATGCTTAACTCTGGTACGAAAGGTATCATATTACAGATCATTTTAAGTATACTTGTTGCAGGTGTTGTCATATTGTCGGCGTATATAAGCTCAGGAAGGATAAAGCGGCTTACTCCAATGGATGCAATAAGGCGTGGAAACAATGGTGAGAGGTTCAAACGTAAAGGCATCATTAGTCTGAAAAAAAGTCATATTAGCACAACAGGTTTTCTGGCTGTGAATGATATTATAAATGAATTAAAGAAGTATGTAGCATTATTTTTTACAGGTATAATTGGAATGTGGCTTATAATAATGCCAGCCAACACAATAAATACACTTAATTCGGATAAGGTGGCAAAGTGGTTTTCAATTCTTGATTGTGATGTGTGGATTGTAGATGATGAAATGCTGACGGAGCATATAATATCTGGAGACAGAGCAAGTGCTGAAGAGTATATGACTGAGGTATCGGAAGCTCTTGAGGAAGCAGGTATTGATGTGAGTAATGTATTTATGGAGGTAATATACAGGTTAAGGATTAGAAAGGGAGATAAGTCATACAAATCGTTATCAATTCAGGGACTTAATACGAAAACTGAGGATTATATGTATGACGAAGGAACGCCACCCATGTATGATAATGAGGTAGCACTTGCACATGTGACCGCAGATTCAATAGATGCAAGGGTTGGTGATACGGTTTACATAACTAATGCAGGAGTAGAGAAGGAATATATAGTGACTGCAATATACCAGACAATGAATAATCTGGGTGAGGGAATTAGATTTTATCAGGATACAGAACTTAATTACTGCGATGCTACAGGTGGATTTGGAGTTCAGATAAAATTGACAGGAAACCCTACAGACAAGGATATTGACAGGGCTATTTCTGAGATAAAAAAAATATATCCGAATTCGAGAGTTGAGAATATGGTGGAATTTATAGGTAAAATGATAGGTGGAATATCGGACAGATTAGAGAGCCTTAAAATAGGAATTTTGGCAGTTGTGATAGTAATTAATATTCTGGTGGTAACGCTCATGCAGAAAATGTTTCTTATACGGGAGAGGGGACAGATGGGAATGTTGAAGGCTATCGGTTTTCCAGATTCTTCAATAATAGCATGGCAGACTAAGAGGGTTTCTATTGTGCTGATATTAGGAATATTGGTTGGAGTTGTAACGGGAGTGCCATTTTCACAGGTAACAGCAGGTCAGATATTTAAGATTATGGGTGCAAGTCATATTGAATTTGTGATAAATCCGATAGAGATATATGT
>CAVELH010000164.1:0-5390 GCA_963616385.1 bacterium
AAGTTATACACATAGAAAAAATTGTTGAAATACGTCAAATTGTTAATTAATCCACATGAAATACCATAGTTATCCACAGGTTACTAACATTTTGTGGATAACATTATGTAAATTACTTATGTAATACAAAATAATTATCATGAAAAAATGTATCATTTGTTAATAAAAATAGTAACAAAAATTAAATATTTGCTTGACGTGTAGGGACATTTTAAATATAATATGGCTTGGTGTCTTTACTTATATTATGCAGTTCATATTTTATTATGAAGATTAATGTAAGGTTGACATACAATTATTTTGAAAGGAGGACTACTATTATGAAGATGACATTCCAGCCTAAGAAGAGACAGCGTTCAAAGGTACACGGTTTCAGAAAGAGAATGAGTACTGCAAACGGAAGAAAGGTTTTGGCCGCTAGAAGAGCTAAGGGTAGAAAGAAATTATCAGCCTAGGTCACAATTCATTGTGACCTTTTATTTTGGAAAATGAGTGGTGATTCAAAATGAAAAACATTAATTCACTCAAGAATAGCAGAGAGTACGGCAAGGTTTATAACCACAGAGAATCGTTTGCCAATAAGTATTTAGTGATGTATCTGAGGCCCAACAACTCGGATTGCAGTAGAATCGGAATCTCTGTTAGTAAAAAAGTTGGGAACAGCGTGGTCAGACATCGGGTAACCAGATTAATTAGAGAGAGCTATCGACTTAATAAGGATAGACTTAAGTCAGGATATGATATTGTAGTTGTTGCAAGAGCAGCAGCAAAAGACAAGAAATGTCAGGATATAGAGAGTGCTTTCTTACATCTTGCTAAAATGCATCATTTATTAAAGGAAGGTGATGCTTAATGAAGAAGATATGTATAAAGCTTATTAAATTCTATAGAAAGTATATATCACCTATGAAGGGACATGGTGTATGTAAATATACGCCTACCTGTTCGGAATATGCATTACAGGCATATGAAAAGTATGGATTTTTCAAGGGTACATTGCTTTCAGTCTGGAGAATACTTCGGTGCAATCCATTTTCAAAGGGTGGATTTGATCCGCTTCCATAAACAGGTTAAGAATTTGTTTGGAGGACAGTATGTTTTTAACACAGTCAGGCGGTTTTATAATGAAACCGATATCGAAGCTCTTAGGAGCTATCCTTAGTCTGTTGTATGATGGACTTAATAGTCTTGGAATTATTAATATAGGTCTGGCAATTATATTATTTACATTAATTATCAGACTTCTTTTGCTTCCTCTTATGATTAAGCAGAACAAGGCAAGCAAGATAATGAATTATATCCAGCCTGAGATTAATAAGGTAACCAAGAAATATAAGGGAAAAAGAGATCAGGAATCTCTCATGGCTCAGCAGAGAGAGACAAGAGAAATTCAGGACAAATATGGTGCAAGTATGACTGGTGGATGTCTTACCTCTATCATTCAGTTGCCTATATTCTTCGGTTTGTATAGAGTTATACAGAACATACCTGCTTATGTAGATAAGATTAAGGCTTTGTATGAGCCTATAGCTACACAGATTGTCAATAATCAGGATGCTATGGACAAGCTGAGGGAATTTCAGGATAAAGGTGGCAATAACACACTTAAAGCTATTACACTTACAGATGGAAATGTGAATACAGTTATAGATGTTCTTGCTAAATTCTCTGAGAATTCATGGGATAGTTTTAAAGCGTTATTTGATAATCAGGGTGCTATAGTAGATTCAATTAATGCAAATGTTCCAAAGATAAATGAAATATATACATTCTTTGGAATAAATCTTACATCTGCACCAGGATTTGCATTTACTGCTGCATTGATAATACCTATTTTATCAATGATATTCCAGTTCTTAAGTATGCATGTAGTACCTCAGCAGGCTACAACTGATCCTACTCAGCAGGCAACCATGAAAACTATGAAGATGATGATGAATGTAATGCCTATTATGTCATTCTTCGTCTGCGTTGGAGTTCCAGCCGGTGTTGGTCTTTATTGGGCAACAGGTGCATTTATGGCATTTATAACAAGTGTTCTTATTAATCTTTACTTCAAGCATTGTGATATGGATAAGATTATTGCGAAGAGCATGGCTAAGGCTGCGAAGAAGAAGGAAAAGCGTGAGAAATCAGGCAAAAAGACATTCATGGAAAAAATGCAGGAGGCTGCTTATGGTCCACAGGAGTCTAATCCTAAGGTAAACAGTAACGCGGCAAAGGCAAGTCTTAAGGGATATAGTTCAAGTACAATGCGTACTAATGATGAGAATGTTAAGTACAGACCGGGAAGTCTTGCAGCAAAAGCTAATATTTTGCAGAATTATAACCAGGATAATAAGTAATTAATAATTATTAATCCAACATTGATTATATGTCATGGAGGTGAAATAAGTGGAATTTAGAGAGTTTAAAGCTAAGACAGTTGACGAAGCTATAACTACAGCTTCTATGGAGCTTGGAGTTGCCAGCACCGAGCTTGAGTACGAGGTTGTGGATAAGGGAACTTCAGGATTCTTAGGAATTGGAGCTAAGCCAGCTATTATAAAGGCTAAGAAGAAGGAATCATTCCTTGATGATATATATGAATACCTTGATAATTTATTTAAAGCAATGGATATTGAGACAAAGGTTAATATAGAGTACGATCAGGAAAATAGCAACATGGATATTGATATCGAGGGTCCTGATATGGGAATATTAATCGGTAAGAGAGGACAGACTCTTGATGCATTACAGTATCTTATAAGCTTATTTGTAAATAAGAAGAGTGAGTCATATATAAGAGTAAAGCTTGACACAGAGAATTATCGTGCAAGAAGAAAGGATACTCTTGAAAATCTTGCTAAGAATATAGCATTTAAGGTTAAGAGAACAAGAAGACCTTTCACTCTTGAGCCAATGAATCCTTATGAGAGAAGAATTATTCATTCTGCTCTTCAGAATGACAGATATGTAGCAACAAGAAGTGAGGGTGAAGAGCCTTATCGTAAGGTTGTTGTTTATCTTAAGAAAAACTAAAAATTCTTTTTGAATAAAAATAATATGAGTAATGATATTTAAGTGTGGTTTTAATTCACACAAGAATAACATTACTCATATTTTTATTATTTTCCCATACAGAATTCTGCAAATATTTTATTTACAAGGTCGTCCTCTAATTCCTCACCAATAATTTTACCAAGGCTTGTGTATGCTGCCATTAAATCAATGGTATAGAAATCTTCTCCCATTTGAAGAGAAATGCTTTCAAGAACCTTACCTAGACTTTCTCTTGTATCATATAAAAGAGATTTGTGTCTCATATTGGTTATATATATTTCATCATTAAATGTAAGCTCATTGTTGAAAAAAATCTTTTTTAACAGGTCATGTATTTTATCTAATCCTGTTCTGTCTTTTGCTGATATTTCAATGATTTCAGTGTCAATTCTTGAAGTTATACACATTTTATCCACAACAATTTTTTTATCATTTTTGTTTATGAGGGTGAGTATTTTTTTACCCTTTATTCTATCCATTATAATGTAATCATTATCATTTAACGGGGATGTTCCATCAACAATATAGAGTATCAAATCAGCATCATTTATTGTGTCAAGTGCCTTGTCAACACCTATACGCTCAACTATATCATCAGTATCTCTTATACCCGCTGTATCAACGATATTTAGCGATATTCCGTCTATATTTATTATCTCCTCAAGTGTATCTCTTGTTGTTCCCTCTATGTCGGTTACTATTGCTCTGTCTTCACCAAGAAGCATATTAAGAACGGAGGATTTACCTGCATTTGGTCTGCCTACAATAATTGTTCTAATGCCTTCTCTTATTAAACGTCCGTTATCGCTTGATTTTATTAGCTTATTAATAGTTATCAACATATTATCCACAGCCTCTTTTAATTGTTGTGGATAATCATCAAGAGAGTAATTTTCCGGATCATCTAAGGCTGATTCGATATAAGCTATGTTATATAACAGCTTTTCTCTAAGGTTAGATATAATATCGTGTAAACCGCCTCTTAACTGACTTATGGATGATTTTACGGCAAGGTCATTTTTGGCGTGAATCAAATCCATGACAGATTCAGCCTCGGACATATCAATACGTCCATTTAAAAATGCCCGTTTAGTAAATTCTCCCGGTTCTGCCGGTCTTGCACCGAGACTTATGATAAGGTCAAATATTCTTTTCATAACAGTTATTCCACCATGGCAGTCTATTTCAACTATGTCCTCTGTTGTATAAGTGTTTGGAGCATGCATGACGAGTATTATTACCTCATCATAAATCTCATTATTGTAAGTTATAGTACCATAAGCTGCAGTGTAGCTTTTCATTTTATCAAGTGTTTTATTTTTATTCTTAGGTACGAAAATTTTATTAGCTATAGCTATAGAAGCATCGCCACTTATTCTTATTATTCCTATGCCGGAATTACCCATGCCTGTTGCTATGGCAGCGATAGTGTCTCTCATTTTGACCTCCAAAAAATAATATACAGTCATTTGCAAACATAACTAGTACATAGTATAATAACTTTTGGAAATTTTGTAAATTAAATTACTGCAAAAAAGGAATTCTTGAAAATGGATAACAGAAATTATATCGAAGAAGAATATGATGTTGTGGTTGTAGGTGCTGGTCATGCCGGATGTGAGGCTGCACTTGCCGCTGCAAGAATGGGAATGGAGACTATATTATTTACGGT
Organism: bacterium; assembly: GCA_963616385.1. Taxonomy (GTDB): domain Bacteria; phylum Bacillota; class Clostridia; order Lachnospirales; family Lachnospiraceae; genus Coprococcus_C. The sequence goes on from CAVELH010000164.1 coordinate 4,715, forward strand.
CAGCATGGATAGTGTTGCACTTATGCCATGTAATCCTAATGTTGGCGGAAGTTCAAAGGGACATCTTGTAAGAGAGATTGACGCCTTGGGTGGAGAGATGGGTAAGAATATAGATAAGACATATATTCAGTCTAAGATGCTTAATGTGTCAAAGGGACCTGCTGTACATTCACTTAGAGCACAGGCAGATAAGGGTGAGTATACTAAGCAGATGCGTCTTACTCTACAGAATGAGGAGAAGCTTACCTTAAGGCAGGCTGAAGTCTCAGAATTGTTATATACTGAGGATAAAAAAATATGTGGTGTTAAAACATTTTCTGGAGCAGTTTATCATGCCAAGGCGGTAATTTTATGTACAGGAACTTACCTTAAGGCGAGATGTATATATGGAGACGTTGTCAATTACACAGGACCTAATGGATTGCAGGCAGCCAATTATCTGTCAGATTCCATGAAGGATGCCGGAATTTTTATAAGAAGATTTAAGACCGGAACACCTGCAAGACTTGATAAGAAAACTATAGATTTTTCTAAGATGGAGGAGCAGAAGGGTGACGAGCATATAGTTCCATTTTCATTTACAAATACAGAGGATGATATTAAGAGAGAACAGATTTCATGCTGGCTCACCTATACAAATGAGGAGACACATAAGATAATAAAGGATAATATAGAC
>CAVELH010000165.1:0-1622 GCA_963616385.1 bacterium
GGTATATATTGGTCATCAAAAACTTGAGAAGCTCATTTCCGGCATCCTCACTTGTATCAAGTGACACAAACTCATCACGGTTAAACAGTTCCTCCCAGAACTTTATATCTATTCTCTTATAAAAGTCCTGATACAATTCCTTAAATGCTCTTATAAGCTCGCTGTCATCCTCATTATCTTCTGTTTTTTCTTCAGTATCAGCAAGGCGTAATGCCTCCTCATAAGCTTTTCTAAGCTCCATGAAGCCCTCTGCATCATCCTCAGGATTAACACAGGACAGTCTTTCTCTGTATGCCTTTTTAAGGGCATCCTTGTCCTTTGTAGATGGTATACCGAGTATCTTCCATATGTCCATTATGCAATCCTCCTATATCTTACTTATGCGTAAATTATATTATAGCACAAAAAACAAAGGGCAGACAATAGATTTGAACTCTAATGTCTGCCCTTTAAGTATTTTAAATGCTTATAACATCTGCTCTAAGGTCTCACGAATTGCCTTGATGAAGTTCTCACTGTTAAGTACTGTTACATCCTTCAGGGTTGTTATAAGTGCAAGGTCCTTAGTCATCTTGCCATCCTCAATAGTCTTGATTGTTGCCTTCTCAAGCTTATCTGCAAATTCCATAAGCTCAGGTATATCATCTAACTCTCCACGCTTTCTAAGTGCGCCTGTCCATGCAAATATAGTTGCAACAGAGTTTGTTGATGTCTCCTCACCCTTTAAGTGCTTATAGTAATGTCTCTGTACTGTACCATGTGCAGCCTCATACTCATACTTGCCATCTGGTGATACAAGAACTGATGTCATCATTGCAAGTGAGCCAAATGCTGATGAAAGCATATCACTCATTACATCACCATCATAGTTCTTGCATGCCCATATAAAGCCACCCTCTGACTTCATAACACGAGCTACAGCGTCATCTATAAGTGTATAGAAATACTCTATGCCAAGTGCATCAAACTTATCCTTGTACTCTGCGTCAAATATCTCCTGAAAGATATCCTTGAATGTATGGTCATACTTCTTAGAAATAGTATCCTTAGTTGCAAACCATATAGACTGCTTTGTATCTAATGCATAGTTAAAGCAGCATCTTGCGAAGCTCTCGATAGAGCCATTTAAGTTATGCATACCCTGAATTACTCCAGGTGCAGTAAACTCATGTATAAGCTCTCTTGTCTCTGTTCCGTCAGGAGCAGTAAATACAAGCTCAGCCTTACCAGCTCCAGGTATCTTCATCTCAGAAGCCTTATATACATCACCATATGCATGTCTTGCTATTGTTATAGGGCTCTTCCAGTTCTTAACACATGGCTCTATTCCCTTAACAACGATAGGTGCACGAAATACTGTTCCGTCAAGTATTGCACGAATTGTTCCGTTAGGGCTCTTCCACATTTCCTTCAAATTGTACTCTGTCATACGTGCAGCATTTGGTGTGATTGTGGCACACTTAACAGCTACACCATACTTCTGTGTTGCATATGCAGAATCAAATGTAACCTTATCATCTGTCTCGTTTCTATATTCCAATCCCAAATCATAATACTCTGATTTCAAATCAATAAATGGATAAATAAGCTCATCCTTGATTATCTTCCACAATATTCTGGTC
>CAVELH010000165.1:1660-5336 GCA_963616385.1 bacterium
GGTCATCTCATCCCCGTCCATCTCAACTAGAGGGGTTTTCATCTGAATCTTCTCCATGTATCTGTGCCTCCTGTTTTTCTAATAAAAAATCATTAATTATTGTAGCATATCAAAGGCATTTTGGGAATATCGTATTTGAAAACAAAATTTTTTAAGGTTGTTTTCATTATACCCTTGTATAAAACCCCCGCTAAAGATATACTATATTTTATTAATCAGGTTCAGTGATTGTTTCACTGTTTGTATCAGGAGGAAGCTCATATATGCGTTACACATACACAGTTCCAAAGAGAAAGGCTAACAGGTATTCCTATAGATTTTTAGGTTCCGTTTTTGTAATTATTTCTATTCTACAGTTTTTTACTTTATTTAAAGGATTGTCAAAGCACATGATGCTGACAATGCTTTTTGCAACCTTACTTTTTTGCTATGGCGGTTATCTTATCATTGCATCATTTCGCAAGCAGGCATTTGACATAACCTATATTTTCAGCGATGACGGACTATCTGTAATTCACAGATATGGCAAATCAGATTATTCATTTGACGATATAGATTTCATCACCATGGTTATAGCTGATGAGAATATGATTTTTTATGTACTTAACATAAAGGCAGGAAAAGACCTGTACGCAATTCCATTCACCATGAAAAAGGAGCTCTGCGAAACAATCTACGAATTCGTAAACAGCCGCCTCAAGAAGGAACCGGAGAATGAGTAATTAATTATATTTTGTTGTAGTTTGATACAAAAATAAATATCAGGGGTGCGACTTGAAACCACACTCTCGTTCGATTAATCACGCAACAGTACTAAGCTCGCATACTGCTCGCTAAGTGCTGGCGTGATTAAACGGGTTTCTGGTTGCACCCCTGCTATTATTTTTATATTATTTTATCATTTTATAACTTATAACAAAATATAATTAAATTAACATTCCAAGGATTTCGTTACTTCTTGTCACGAAGGCTGTCATCTCCTCTGGTGAGAGAGGCTTATTGGCAAGCATTGCCAAATCATACAACTGGCAGCATATCTTATCTGTGTATTCTCCCTCAGGATTGTCAAGTACATACTTAACAAGCTTGTTAGATGCATTAAGCACTAATGTCTCGCCCTCATTTCCAAACATAGCAGGATCCATGCCTCCCATGTTATATACCTTCATCATCTCAGCCATACGACGTGAATCCTCTGACAAAGTAATCATTGATGAGACATTCTCATTCTTAAGGTTCTCAACCTTTACATTAAGCTTGTCCTTACCTGTAGCCTTCTTAAATATCTCAGTAAGCTTATCTGTGTACTCCTTTGTCTGCTCTTCAGTAAGTGCCTCACCCACAAAGTTATCTGCAAGGTCCGCATCTATACGAAGGAACTTAACATTCTCATTCTTGCCCTCAAGATGTGTAATATATGGATTATCAATGTTATGTGTAAGGTAAACGGCATTCATGCCCTCTTCCTTGAACATATTGATATACTGTGACTGCGCCTGCTCATCTGATACATAAAATACCTTATTCTCATATTTTTCCTTGCCCTGCTCAAGATATTCAGGAAGTGTAAGGTACTTGCCATCCAAATCCTTAAACAGCATATAATCTGTCATCTTCTCACAGAACTTCTCGTCTCTTATGCATCCAAACTTGATAAATGGACTTATATCATCCCAATACTTCTCGTAATCTTCCTTACTGTTCTTGCACATTCCTGTAAGCTTATCTGCAACCTTCTTGGTGATGTAGTCAGATATTTTCTTTACAAAGCCATCATTCTGCAATGCACTTCTCGATACATTAAGTGGAAGGTCAGGACAATCAATAACACCCTTAAGAAGTAACAGGAATTCAGGAATAACCTCCTTGATGTTATCTGCAATAAATACCTGATTGTTGTACAGCTTGATTGTTCCCTCTAACTGGTCATACTGAGTGTTAATCTTAGGGAAATACAAGATACCCTTTAAGTTAAATGGATAATCCATATTAAGGTGTATCCAGAACAAAGGCTTCTTAAAGTCTAAGAATACCTTCTGGTAGAAGTCTATATACTCCTCCTCTGTACAATCCTTAGGATTCTTCATCCACAGTGGATTGGTATCATTAAGTGGCTGTGGCTTAGCTTCCTTCTTCTCTTCATCATCAGAAGCTTTATCCTTTTCCTCCTCAATCTTATCTTCATCAATAAAATAGATGTTATATGGCATAAATGCACAATACTTCTGGATTACTTCTCTTACTCTGTATTCATTAGCGAACTCAAAGCTGTCCTCATTCAAATAAAGTGTAATAGCTGTTCCTCTGGTGTCATCGTCACTCTCGCTCATCTCATAATCGGTACCGCCATCGCACTCCCAGAATACAGGCTTGGCATCCTTCTTATATGAGCAGGTCTCTATTGTAACCTTATCGGCTACCATGAATGCTGAGTAAAATCCAAGTCCAAAATGTCCTATTATCTGGTCATCGTTTGTCTTGTCCTTATAAGTATTGATAAAATCTGTAGCACCTGAAAATGCTATCTGGTTGATATACTTATCAACCTCCTCTGCTGTCATACCTATACCATTATCAACAAATGTAAGTGTCTTATCCTTGGCAGATGCGAATACTTCAATCTTGTACTCCTCGCCCTCAGTCTCCTCAAAGTCACCCATAAGAGCAAGCTTCTTTAATTTGGTTATGGCATCACATCCATTTGATATAAGCTCTCTGATAAAAATATCGTGGTCTGAATACAGCCACTTCTTAATTATCGGAAATATGTTTTCACTATTAATTGATAAACTACCCTTTTTGTCCATTACTAAAACCTCCTAAAATATAATACTGCCGCCATGCGACATAATAAGCTTTGTTCTATACCAAGTATAATAATACCATTCAAATGCTATGTCAAGAAAAAATTAGCACTCATTTTTAGTGAGTGCTAGTAATTTTGTATTTTTAATTTAGTTTATCACATTACCCTATTCCATGCATATACATAAAGATTATTATCGGTGCTGTAATAACGATAAAGATTATTCCCAACACAAAAACCAAGGTATTTGCCTTACTTGAATTTTCATCAATAAACTCATTTGGATTTAACGGATTAATCTTTATGTTGTAATACATACCAATCTCAAATTTAACTAAATTGGTATAATTATAATTCCTGATAATATATTCCCGCTCATTATAGAAAATACTGTAAACGGGCATATATACCTTCCTTCTTCTTCCCTGCTCCGCATTATTTCTGCTTAATCTGCTGTCAATATCAATGCACTTTGCCTGTATATCCCTGGTACATACCCTTTTTAAATGTCTGTATTGGCTAAATGAATTTACAATCATGAGCACACCGACAACCGGGAATATCCAAATCAATATGTATGGTGCATATCGCCCTAAAAATAATAATACCTTTTCCCCTCCAAGAATTATTCCAATTCCACTCACAAGCACTGAAAGTCCCACTATTGGAAATATAACCACAATTACAGGAAACGGTTTCTTCTTCAGATTGCCTGCAACTGCAATAATCCCAAACACCAAGAAATACTGACCAAACAAAGCAAGCAAAGGTCCAATCTTATTATCCGACTCTGAACATACAAAAAAGCCAATCATTGAGCCAAAGAACCATATTAAAAATATAATACCTAACACTTTACTTTTTGCATCA
>CAVELH010000166.1:0-2127 GCA_963616385.1 bacterium
GTCCTTGACAGACATTTTAGTTTGTCAAGGACTTTTTTTATTGCAAAAGGGAGGCATAAGCATGATTAAACCGACATTAGAAAAGGCGATTAGCCTGGCAGGGGATTACAAGGTTGTACCTGTTTGTAAGGAAATTTACTCTGATTTCATTACACCTATACAGGTGCTCAAGATTTTGAAACGTGCAAGCAAGCATTGTTATATGCTTGAGAGTGTGGAAAATCAGGAGAACTGGGGCAGATATACATTTCTTGGTTACAAGCCAAGCTTATGTCTCACATGCATGAATGGACATCTTAAGGTTACAGACACGCAGGGCAATGTAATAAGAGAGGAGGATGTAAAACATCCTGAGATTTGCATAAATGAGCTTTTAGCTGATTACAAAAGCCCTAAGCTTTCGGATATGCCATCATTCACAGGCGGTCTTGTAGGATATTTTGCATATGACTATATCAAATACAGTGAGCCTAAGCTTGCACTTGACGCAAAGGATGAGGAGGGCTTCAATGATGTTGATTTGATGTTGTTTGATAAGGTCATAGCATTTGATAATGTAAAACAGAAAATGATAATTATAGCAAATGCCAAGACAGACAATATGACAGAAAATTATATAAAGGCTGTTGAGGAGATAGATAAGATTATAGAACTTATAAAACATGGTGAGCCGGCGGAGGATGAACCTGCAAGACTTACATCAGAATACAGAAGACTGTTTGATGAAAAGGAATTCTGTGAGATGGTTGAGAAAGCCAAGAAATATATCTATGAGGGAGATATATTTCAGGTGGTTTTATCTAACAGGCTTGAGGCTGATTTTTCAGGAAGTCTGTTAAACACATACAGAGTACTTAGAACGATTAACCCATCGCCATATATGTTTTACTTTAACGGAGATGACATAGAGGTCGCAGGTGCATCTCCAGAGACCTTGGTAAAGCTTGAGGATGGAATACTTCACACATTTCCACTTGCAGGAACAAGACCAAGAGGAAAGACGAAGGAAGAGGATGACGCTTTGTGCAAGGAGCTTTTGGCAGATGAGAAGGAACGCTCAGAGCACAATATGTTAGTTGATTTGGGAAGAAATGATATAGGCAAAATAAGTGAATTTGGTTCAGTAGCAGTAGAGAAATATATGTCTATAGAAAAGTATTCACATGTTATGCATATAGGCTCAACTGTAAGAGGAGAGTTAAGACATGACTGCTCAGTGACAGATGCGGTGGATTCAATACTTCCGGCAGGTACACTTTCAGGAGCTCCTAAGATAAGAGCCTGCGAGATAATCAATGAGCTTGAGAATAATAAGCGTGGAATATACGGTGGTGCTATAGGCTATATAGATTTTACAGGCAATCTTGACACATGTATAGCAATCAGAATTGCTTATAAAAAGAATGGAAAGGTATTTGTTCGTTCCGGAGCAGGAATAGTTGCGGACAGTGTACCTGAAAATGAATACAGAGAATGTATAAATAAGGCAAAAGCAGTTATGACAGCCATTGAGATGTCACAGGAAGAAATGTAAGGAGGGATTGGAATGATATTATTGATTGATAATTATGACAGCTTTTCCTATAACCTTTATCAGCTTATCGGAAGTATAAACGAGGACATAAAGGTAATAAGAAATGATGAGATGACAATCTCTGATATAGAAGCACTTGCTCCATCTCACATTATAGTGTCACCCGGACCGGGCAGACCTAAGGATTCCGGAATATGTGAGCAGGCTATAGATTATTTTAAGGGTAAAATACCGATATTTGGTGTGTGCCTTGGACATCAGGCTATATGTGAGGTGTTTGGCGGTGTTGTAGGATATGCCAAAAAGCTTATGCATGGAAAGATGTCAGTTGTGGATATAGATAATACGAGCACGATATTTAAGGGGATGCCAGATAAGATAGAGGCGGCAAGATACCATTCCCTTGCAGCTGACAGAGATACATTGCCGGACACACTTAAGGTTATAGCGGAAACTGAGGATGGCGAAGTGATGGCAGTTGAACACAGAGATTACCCTGTATACGGCGTACAGTTTCACCCAGAGTCGATACTTACACCTGATGGAAGGAAGATATTAGAGAACTTTCTAAACATATAAGTGATGGGCAGGAT
>CAVELH010000166.1:2137-5314 GCA_963616385.1 bacterium
ATTAATATTTTTAGTACGAGTTGTAGAAAATATACAATTCATAAGCAGGTGCTTTGGAGCCGCCGGTACTTAGCGAGGTATTTTCGAGCTTAGTACCGCTGCGAGCGACAAGCAGCGCAAGCGTGCCTGCGATGAATTAGTATAATTTCTACAACGAATTAAAAGTTTAAATATTATTAATTAAAAAAAGATAGGAGAGAAATATTATGATTAAAGAGGCAATAAGCAAATTAGTAGGAAAAGAAGAATTAACAAGAGATGAAGCACTTACTGTTATGAATGAAATAATGAGCGGAACTGCTGAGCCGGCACAGGTAGCTGCATTTTTGACAGCTCTTCATATTAAGGGAGAGACACCAAGAGAGGTAGCTGCGTGTGCAGATGGTATGCGTAAATTCGCGACTAAGGTTGACAGGGCAGGAAAGGATGTTATTGATATTGTCGGAACAGGTGGAGATTGTGCAAATACATTTAACATATCAACTACAGCTTCATTTGTAACCTGTGCAGCAGGTGTTTCTGTTGCCAAGCATGGTAACAGAGCGGCATCCAGCAAATGCGGTACAGCAGATTGCTTAGAGGCACTTGGGGTTAAGCTTATGCTTGAGCCTGAGAAAAACGAGGAGGTATTAAAGAACACAGATATGTGTTTCATGTTTGCACAGAAGTATCATCCTGCTATGAAGTATGTAGGACCTGTAAGAAAAGCTATAGGAATTCCTACAGTATTCAATATTTTAGGACCTTTAACTAATCCGGCAGGAAATACACATCAGTTATTGGGTGTATACAGTGAGAGCCTCCTTGAGACAGTTGCCTATGCACTCAAAGATTTGGGACTTAAGGGTGCTATGGTTGTATATGGAGAGGATTGTCTTGACGAAATTTCAATGAGTGCACCTACTAAGGTATATGAGCTTATCAATGGAGAGATAACATCTTACGAGATAACACCTGAGCAGTATGGATTTACAAGATGCAGCAAGGAGGAGCTCGTTGGAGGAACACCTGAGGAAAATGCACAGCTTGTAAGAGATATTTTGTCAGGCAAAGAAACGGGAGCAAAAAGAGATGCTGTGTTGTTCAATGCAGGAGCAGCAATTCATATCGTAAAGGGCGTTTCTATAGAGGAAGGTATAAAGCAGGCGAGAGAAGCCATAGAAAATGGAACAGCCTACAACAAGCTCTGTGAGTTTATTGAGGCAACAAATTCTTAAGGTAATACATATGAGGAGTGTAAGGCTATGATTTTAGATGAGATAGCTTCTAAGACAAGGGAGCGAATCGACAGGGAGAAGAAGTTACTTCCAATAAATGAAATTAGAGACCAGGCAGAGAGTATTGCAAAGAGTAATAAGAGTGATTTTCCTTTTTATAAGGCACTTAAGAAGGATGGAATATCATTTATCTGTGAGGTAAAAAAGGCTTCGCCTTCAAAGGGAATTATCGCAGAGGATTTCCCATATATTCAAATTGCCGAGGAGTATGAGCAGGCAGGTGCGAGTGCCATATCGTGTCTCACAGAGCCATTTTATTTTCAGGGAAGTGATAAGTACCTGAAGGATATTACAGACAGAGTGGAAATTCCAGTGCTAAGGAAGGATTTTACCGTTGACAGTTACATGATATATCAGGCTAAGGTGCTTGGAGCTTCTGCGGTGCTGCTTATCTGTTCAATACTTGATAAGAATGAGCTAAAGGAGTATCAGGATATAGCACATGAACTCGGACTTTCGGCTTTGGTTGAAGCGCACGATGAGAGCGAGATTTATATGGCACTTGATGCAGGTGCAAGAATAATAGGTGTAAATAACAGAGATTTGAAAACATTTACGGTTGATATCAATAATTCGGCAAGGCTTAGAAATCTTGTGCCAAGGGATATAGCATTTGTGTCAGAGAGCGGTATAAAGACTAAGTCTGATATAGAGAAGCTTGTCGCAAATGGAACTGATGCGGTTCTTATAGGTGAAACGCTTATGAGAAATCCCGACAAGAAAAAGGCACTGGATGCTTTAAGACCTTAGGAATATATCAGATTACAGGAGAGGTGAGAACCATAGAAGGCAAAGATAATATTACAAAAATTAAATTATGTGGTATGATGAGACAGGAGGACATTGTGTACGCAAATGAGGCAATGCCGGACTATGTGGGCTTTGTCTTTGCAAATACGAGAAGAAGGATAACAAGGCAGCAGGCAAAGGAGTTTAAGCAGGCTTTGCATAAGGATATAAAGGCGGTTGGCGTATTTGTGGATGCGGATGTACAATATGTCGGTGAGCTTCTCAGGGATGGAATTATTGATATTGCGCAGCTTCATGGACAGGAAAATCAGGACTACATAGAAAGACTAAAAGAGATATCTGACAAGCCTGTCATTAAGGCAGTTAAGGTTACTACTGCATCAGATATTGAAAACGCGGCTGAGCTTCCGGTGGAATATCTGCTTTTAGATACATATAAGAAGGGCGTGTTAGGCGGAACCGGTGAACGTTTTGACTGGGATATAATAGAGGCTGTAAGAGATAGAGGCGAAGGCAGCATAGGTGGGAAACCGTTTTTTCTGGCAGGTGGACTTACCTTGGACAATATATGCGAGGCACAGAAGGTCGGTGCATATGGACTTGATATAAGCAGCGGTATAGAGAAGGATGGCTGTAAGGACAGAGAAAAAATGCTTGCAGTTGTAGATAAACTTAGAAGGAGGAAATAAGATGTCAAAAGGAAGATTTGGTGTGCATGGTGGACAGTATATACCTGAAACACTTATGAATGCCATGAATGAATTGGAGGAAGCGTATTTTAAATATAAGGATGATCCGGATTTTAATGCGGAGCTTGAATATATGTTAAATGAATATGCTGGCAGACCAAGCAGATTGTATTATGCGGAGAGAATGACTAAGCAGCTTGGCGGTGCTAAGATATATCTTAAGCGTGAGGATTTGAATCATACAGGAGCACACAAGATTAATAATGTAATCGGTCAGATGCTGCTTGCAAAGAGAATGGGCAAGACAAGAGTTATAGCAGAGACAGGTGCGGGTCAGCATGGTGTGGCTACTGCTACCGTAGCGGCTATGATGGGAATGGAATGTGAGATATACATGGGAAAGGAAGATACAATCCGTCAGGCACTCAATGTGTACAGAATGAGATTGCTTGGTGCTAAGG
>CAVELH010000167.1:0-658 GCA_963616385.1 bacterium
GGAAATAAGGCTGTTGCCCGCGGCATGTATGAGGCAGGATGTAAGGTGATATCAAGTTATCCGGGTACACCTAGTACAGAGATTACTGAGGAAGCAGCTAAGTATGACGAGATATATTGTGAGTGGGCACCAAACGAGAAGGTGGCACTTGAGGTAGCACATGGCGCGAGCTTAGGTGGAGTGAGAAGCGCATGTGCCATGAAGCATGTAGGACTCAATGTTGCAGCAGATCCATTGTTCACAATATCATATCAGGGATTGAACGCAGGCTTGGTTATCTGTGTTGCAGATGATCCGGGGATGCATTCTTCACAGAATGAGCAGGATTCAAGACATTACGCGATTGCCGCAAAGGTACCTATGCTTGAGCCATCTGATTCAGAGGAGGCAAGAATATTTACTAAGCGTGCTTTTGAGATATCAGAGAAATTCAATACACCTGTATTTTTAAAGATGTGTACAAGAGTTTCTCATTCACAGAGTGTTGTATGTACGGGAGAGCGTGTTGTGCCAGAGCAGGTACCTTATGTAAAAGATCCTACTAAGGTTATGATGACCGCTAATTCAAGAAATGCACATGTTAGAGTTGAGCAAAGAACAAAGGATTTGATTGCATTTGCGGAGACAGATGATATAAACAGGGTTGAGATGGGTGATA
>CAVELH010000167.1:671-5313 GCA_963616385.1 bacterium
CAAGGTTGACAGAGTAATTGTGTTAGAGGAGTTAGACCCAATAATTGAGAATCACTGTAAGCAGCTTGGAATAAAGGTTTCAGGTAAGGACACATTCCCTATATGTGGAGAATTTACACAGAATCTTATCCGTAAATGTATGGGTATGGAAGTACCAGAGTGTATTCACATAGATGATGAGATACCGGGACGACCACCTGTTATGTGTGCAGGTTGTCCGCACAGAGGAATATTCTATATTCTTCATAAGAATAATTGTATGGTATACGGTGACATAGGCTGTTATACATTAGGTGCGGTTGCACCACTTAATGCCATGGACCTTAATGTCTGCATGGGAGCTTCTTGTTCGGGGCTTCACGGCTTTAATCTCGCAATGGGTGAAGCAGGGGAGAAGAAGAGCGTAGGTGTTATAGGAGATTCAACCTTTATACATTCTGGTATGACAGGAATTACAGATATTGCATATAACATGACTAATTCAACTGTTATTATACTTGATAACTCAATAACAGGTATGACAGGCCATCAGCAAAATCCTACAACAGGTAAGAATTTAAGAGGTGAACCGGCAGGTAAGGTTGACCTTGAGGCACTCTGTCATGCAGTTGGCTTTAACAGAGTTACTGTTGTGGATCCATATGACCTTGCAGAGGTTGACAGAGTTCTTAAGGAGGAGCTTTCTGTAGAAGAGCCTTCTATCATTATAAGCAGAAGACCTTGTGTTATGATAAAGGGAATGGTTCACAAGCCATCTCTTCATGTAGATAAGGATAAATGCGTTGGCTGTAAGGCATGTATGCAGATTGGCTGTCCTGCAATTAAGGTTACAGATAAAGAGGATGGTTCAGGACGTAAGGTAGCAGATATAGATACAACTCTTTGCATTGGCTGTGAGGTATGTACACAGATGTGTAAATTTAATGCATTAAAGAGCGCAGACAAGACGGAGGTGACAGCGTAATGGCAGTTAAAAAGATTATGATAGTCGGAGTTGGCGGTCAGGGAACTCTTCTTGCCAGCAAAATGTTAGGATATGTATTACTTAATCAGGGCTTTGATGTTAAGGTTTCAGAGGTTCATGGAATGAGCCAGCGTGGTGGTAGTGTAGTTACATATGTAAGCTATGGAGATAAGGTATATTCACCTGTAATTGACAAGGGTGAGGCAGATGTAATTATATCATTTGAGAAGCTTGAAGCTGCCAGATGGCTTGAATTCCTTAAGCCGGGCGGACAGATAATTACAAATACTCAGGAGATGGAGCCAATGCCTGTAATTACAGGGGCAGCGGTATATCCTGACAGACTTGTAGAGAAGATGGAGGAAGCCGGAGCAAAGGTTGATGCCAAGGATTTCCTTGCGATAGCCGAAAAGGCAGGTTCCGCTAAGGCTGTTAATATAGCTCTTATGGGCAGACTTTCCATATACTTCCCAGAGATACCTGACGAGGCATGGCATGAGGCTATGAAGGCTATTGTTCCTGCTAAATTCCTTGAGATGAATGAGGAAGCATTTGAGCTTGGAAGAACTGCTGAGTAGATAATAGCTGATATAGAGTAATAATTGCTTGACACAAAATGTAAATATATGGCATAATAACTTATGCGTCACTTCAAGGCGTTAAAGCGTAACGCAATAAAGTGACGCATTTATATTTTACAGAGGAGAGTTTTTTATTATGGCGGTTAAGGTTATTATGCTGATTTTATTTTTCAGCGTTATGATTGGTGTGGGTATTTATTGCAGGAAGCATGCGACAGATGTAAATGGCTTTGTGCTTGGTGGAAGAAGTGTAGGTCCCTGGCTTACAGCATTTGCATATGGAACATCGTATTTCTCTGCTGTTATATTTATAGGATATGCAGGACAGTTTGGCTGGAGATTCGGACTTGCCTCAACATGGATAGGAATAGGTAATGCAATTATAGGCTCACTGCTTGCGTGGGTTGTACTCGGTAGACGTACAAGAGTTATGACACAGCATCTTGAGAGTAAGACAATGCCGGAGTTCTTTGAAAACAGATTTGACTCTAAGCTGCTTAAGATAGTTGCATCGATTATAGTTTTTGTATTTTTGATACCTTATACTGCTTCACTGTATAACGGACTTTCAAGACTGTTCGGTATGGCGTTTAATCTTGATTACACTGTCTGTATTATAGCAATGGCAGTGCTCACAGGAGTGTATGTAATAGCCGGTGGTTACATGGCAACTGCTATCAATGATTTCATACAGGGAATCGTTATGATAGTAGGTATAATACTTGTTATAGCTGCGGTTCTTAAGTCAAATGGTGGATTCACAGAGGCACTTGACGCTCTTGCGCGTGTGAGTGATGAGGCTGTATCTGATACACCGGGTGTATTTGCATCATTTTTTGGACCTGACCCATTTGGACTGTTGTGTGTAGTAATACTTACATCACTTGGTACATGGGGGTTGCCTCAGATGGTTCAGAAATTTTATGCGATAAAGAATGATAAGGCTGTAGAGACTGGAACAATTATATCAACTGTGTTTGCAGTTATAGTTGCCGGTGGCTGTTATTTCTTGGGTGGCTTCGGCAGACTGTATGATATAGATGTTGCTTCAATGGGATATGATGCAATAATCCCTGCCATGATAGAGAGATTAGCTCCGATACTTATAGCGATAGTTGTTATACTTGTCCTTTCAGCTTCAATGTCAACCTTGTCGTCCCTGGTGCTTGCCTCAAGCTCAACATTAACGCTTGATTTGATTAAGGACAACATAGTAAAGAAGATGGACGAGAAGAGGCAGGTTCTTATAATGAGAGTGTTCATCGTTATATTTATAGCCATCTCAGCAATAATAGCGGTTGTGCAGTATAAGAGTAATGTTACATTTATAGCGCAGCTAATGGGTATCTCATGGGGTGCTTTGGCAGGAGCGTTCCTTGCACCATTCATATACAGCCTGTACTGGAAGGGCGTAACTAAGCTTTCAGTTATAGTTAATTTTATCTTTGGATGTGGAATAATGGTTGCAAATATGTTATGTAAGGAAGCATTCCCGACTATACTTCAGTCGCCAATTAACTGCGGAGCATTTGCTATGCTTGCAGGATTAATCATCGTTCCTGTTGTAAGTCTTATCACACCGAAGCTTAGCAGGGATAAGGTTGACAGTGTATTTGCCTGTATTAAGAAATAGAGCAAACTAAATTATAATTAGAATATACGAAAATGAGTCGTGTTGGAATTATATACAATTCTAATATGGCTCATTTTTATATGTATAATATGACAAATGTAATATTACTGTTTTGACATTATACACTACAAATTATGAGGCAAATCTACTATCATAAGTATAAGATGTATTAATTTGCGGATATGTAAGCTTGTTATATGCTTCAGATATATTTATAAGGAGGATATCATGGGAGAGACTGTAGTTAAAATTGAAAATCTAGTTAAGCGTTATAAAGAAACTCTTGCACTTGACCACTTTAATCTTGATATAAAGGAGGGAGAAATATTTGGACTTCTTGGTCCAAATGGCTCCGGTAAGACAACGACAATTAATTGTATACTTTCTCTGTTGTCATATGATAAGGGTGATATAGAGATATTTGGAAGGAAAATGTCATACGACAATTACGAGGTTAAAAGGAATATAGGAGTTGTAATGCAGAATGTTGCCGTATATGATGAATTAACTGTATATGAGAATATAGACTTTTTCTGCGGCCTTTACATACACGATAAGGAAACAAGAAAAAAATATGTAGATGAGGCGATAGAGTTTGTAGGCTTAAATGATTTTAGAAAATATTTTCCTAAGAAGCTGTCTGGTGGTCTGCTTAGGAGACTTAATATAGCCTGTGGAATAGCACATAAGCCTAAGCTGATTATATTTGATGAGCCTACAGTTGCGGTAGATCCTCAGAGCAGAAATAAGATATTGGAGGGAATACAGCAGCTTAACGCAGAGGGGGCAACCATAATATATACCTCACATTACATGGAAGAGGTTGAGCAGATTTGTACCAGAATTGCAATTATGGATAAGGGCAAAAATATAGCACTTGGCACGAAGGATGAGTTAAAGAAGCTTATCAAGAACACAGAGACTATTATTATTGAAGCAGATGGTATATCAGATGAAAACAAGCGAGAGCTTGGTGAGCTTAATCATGTATATGAGGTTTTATATGACGGAAGCAGACTTACACTTAAATGCAGCGGAGGAAAGCATAATCTGATTCAGGTGTTGGATTATATACATAAGCATGATATCCCAAGTGGAAGAGTGTATTCGGAGCTCCCTACCTTAAATGATGTATTTCTTGAGATAACTGGAAAAGAACTGCGTGACAGGGAGGTGTAGGTTATGTTTTTGCATAATTTCAAGTACAATCTGCTTATCATTATGCGTGATAAGGCACAGATTTTCTGGAGTTTTATATTTGTAATAGCACTTGGAACACTATTTCAGGTTACATTTGGAAATGCGTATAGTAAATCTGAGCTTGTTCGTGATTTGGATGTGGCAGTATATATTGAGGATGAGAATGTAAGCTATATATTTGATAATTTTATCGCTAATATATCTATAAGCGGTGATGACGAAAAGCTGCTTAATATCACATATGCAGATAGCATAGACGAGGCT
>CAVELH010000168.1:0-5309 GCA_963616385.1 bacterium
ACAGCCTCGTATCTCAATGCCTCTATAAATATCTCTCTTGGTGAAAGCAGGGCACTATTCACTGTTCCCTCTGACAAAACCAGCTCTTTTATTAGAGTGTGTGCGGTTGATAAGAGCATAAGATATGTTCTTTCTTTATTGAGATACTTGCATTTTTCCATATAATATCTCGCAATTGTTTCAGGGTTGTTAAAATCAAGCTCCTTTTTCAGTCTCAATTTATTCATACGATTTGACAGCTCTGCAACTGCAAGCAGTTGTGTTGCCTTCGTATTTCCTACTCCCTTTAGTGCGAGCAGCTCCTCACGTCTTATATACTGTAAGCCGAGAAGTCCTTTGTGCATAAAATGTGCATTTAGTATGCGGTTTGCAAGGTCAATGGAACTGTAATCCTTAGTTCCACTCCTAAGTATAATCGCTATAAGCTCAGCGTCAGTAAGCGTTTCCACACCATGTAAAACCGCCTTCTCGTAAGGACGCTCACAGCAAGCGATATCTCTTATTAAATTAGCCATATATCCTCCTTCACCTCTCCAAGTGCAAAAGAATATATTAACTGCCTTATAGCTTCTTATATATAATTATACCAATAATTATTCCTATAATACTGGCGATATTAATCGTTATTGTAAGTCCAAATGTAAGGATAAATATTCCAAGGTCCAAAACAACCGGTGAAGATAAGCCAAATGTCTGTCCAAATCCAAGCCATGACAGCCAAGAGATTCCACGACACAGGTATCCGATAAATCCTCCAAGAACAATTCCGCTAAGTAATATAAGCAGCAATGTCCATTTGCTTTTATTTACTGCTCCTGCCATAATATCCTCCTAAGTTAAAAATTGTTATTATCATACCACGACAAGTAGTCCTTTTTCCACTATTTTCTGTAAGGACATCATAATACCAAACTTAGCATGCTGGTAAGTAAGTCCACCCTGAAAATAAACTGCATATGGCTCTTTCATTGGTGCGTCCGCTGAAAGCTCTATAGATGCACCTGATACAAATGCTCCAGCCGCCATGATGACCTGACTGTCATATCCCGGCATATCCCAAGGAACCGGTGTAACAAAGCTGTCAACAGGTGCAGCCGCCTGAATCCCCTCACAGAATGCCTGTATAAACTCAGGCTTACCAAATTCTACAGCCTGTATTATATCATGTCTGCTCTCTGTGCTGTCAGGAACAGTCTTAAATCCAAGTGCCTCATACACATTAGCGGCAAATATTGCACCCTTTAATGCCGCCGCTGTAACTGTAGGTGCAAGGAAAAGTCCCTGTGCAATATTCCTTGTAACTCCAAGTGATGCACCTACCTCCTTGCCAAGTCCGGGACTTGTAAGTCTGTAAGCACAATTCTCGATACATTCCTTTGTTCCGCATATATAACCACCTATAGGTGCAAGTCCACCGCCCGGATTCTTAATTAAAGAGCCGACAACCATATCCGCACCTACCTCGGAAGGCTCTATTGTCTCCACAAATTCACCATAGCAGTTATCAACCATGCATATTACATCAGGCTTGATTCCTTTGATGAATTTAATTACCTCACCGATTTTTGCTACAGAAAGTGTAGGTCTTACATCATAACCCTTTGAGCGCTGTATCTCTATAAGCTTTGTGTGCTCGTTAATGCTTTTACGGATATTATCGTAATCAAAGCTTCCATCAGGAAGAAGGTCAACCTGACGATATGTTATTCCATACTCGGCAAGCGAGCCCTTCTGCTCTCTTATACCAATTACACCCTCAAGCGTATCATAAACCTTTCCTACAGGTGAAAGAATTTCATCACCAGGTTTTAGGTTTGCTGACAGTGCAATCGTTAAAGCATGGGTGCCACAGGTAATCTGTTGTCTTACCAAAGCATCCTCAGTCTTAAAAACCTTCGCATAGATAGTCTCGACAGCCTCTCTTCCGGCATCGTTATAACCATATCCTGTTGTACCGTTAAGGTGCTCCTCTGCAAAATGAGCCTCCTGCATAGCCTTTATAACCTTCACCTGATTTTGCTCGGCTATCTTGTCTATGCTCTCAAATCGATTTTTAAGCTTCTTCTCTATATCAGCACAAAAGTCATATACCTTCTCGTCAATGCCAAGTCCGATATAATATTGCTTTAATATATCTATATTGTTATCCATTTTTTCCTCCATATCCCAAGAACTGTTACCATAAAAATATTATGTAAATATACCCTTGGATTTTAGAACAGACAATATGTAATCTAACTGTTCTTTTTCATCTTTTAATGTATCTTTATCAACCCATATAACATCCCGCTCACGTCTGAACCATGTAAGCTGTCTCTTAGCAAAATGCCTTGTATCACGCTTTAATATATATACAGCTTCCTCCAATGAATATTCTCCATTTATATAAGCAAGAATCTCCTTGTAACCGAGTCCCTGCATTGAAACCATATCCTTTGTTAAGCTATACTTAGAAACCAGATTTTTAACCTCGTCTATAAGTCCATTTTCAAGCATTATATCTATTCTTTGTTCAATTCTGTCATATAGAATATCTCTGTCACAGTTTAACACAAAATATGCTGCGTTATATGGTGAGGTTTTCTGTCTCTCTGACTCATTGTGCTCTGAAATACGTTTTCCTGTCTGGTGATAAAACTCTATTGCCCTAATCACTCTCTTAACATTATTCATATGAATATTGTCTGCCGATACAGGATCTATCTCTCTTAGCATATCATATAATGCACGAGCGCCCTCCTGCTTATATTTTTCTTCAAGCATGCTCCTGTATCCGTCGTCATCTGTTTCTTCAAAATTAATATCATATAACACGGATTGTATATAAAATCCTGTTCCACCAACTATAATCGGAATATGTCCTCTGCTGTATATCTCGTCCATGGCTTTGACAGCCATATCCTTAAACAAAGCAACAGAGAAATCCTCAGTCGGTAAGAGCACATCTATTAAATGATGACGAACTCCCTGCATTTCCTCACAGGTAATCTTGGCAGAGCCAATATCAAGCTCTTTATATACCTGAACGGAGTCAGCAGAAATTATCTCTCCACCTACAGCTTTTGCAAGTGCGATGGAAAGCTCCGTCTTACCGACTGCTGTAGGGCCTGTGAGAATAATTAAATTCTTCTTGTTATCCATATTTTTATATCCTTATTATAAATGCATTATGTGACAATTCTGTGGAATTTTTTCTCAAGCTCTGTTTCACTTATTGATATTATGGTTGGTCTGCCATGTGGACAGGTGTAAGGATTGTCAAGTGTTAAAAGCTCGTCTATAAGAGCGTCAGCCTCAGCAAAGCTTATATGCATATTTCCCTTTATTGCAGCCTTGCATGCCATAGTAGAAAGCTTTCTTACAAACACATCATTGGACATATATCCCGCATTTTCAATAAGTGAGCCAACAAAATCTAAGAACATATCCCTTCCGTGTATTCCGTAAAGATTACTCGGAACAGCGTTAATCTTAAATTCATTTCCGCCAAATTCCTCTATGTCGTATCCTATTTTCATAAATAAATCATAGTTATCAAGTATTGCCTGTCTTTCTGCATACGATACTGTGATAACCATTGGAGGCATAAGCTGCTGTGAATAAATCTGCTTTTCTTTAAGATTTTTGATTAATCTTTCATAATTGACCTTTTCATGTGCAGCATGCTGATCCATAATGTATAAATTCTTTTCATACTCGATAAGCCAGTATGTATCAAAGAGCTGACCTATTACGCGATGTTTTTTTCTCGCCTTTTCCGTGAGGAAATCATCATCAAATAAAGATGTCTGCTCCATTTTTGAAGATGGTGTATATTTAACTCCGCCATCATTAAGCTTATTTATAACTGCGTCAACAGCAGGTGTATCATCTGGTTTATTATACACGTCTGCGGCAGGTTTGCTCTCTGGCTTGGTATAATTATTGCTGTTACCATTACTGATATTTTTGTTATTATCTGTTGTATTTGCGGTGTCAGTCGAATTATTTCCTAAAATATTATTTGCATTAGTTATACTATTACCTGACATATTATTCGGAGTGTTAGTTGTACTGCTATCTGACGTATTATTCGAAGCTTTGGCTGCGTCAGCCTCCTGCTTTAGCTTTTCTAAAATTGTATATGTAGGACTGTACTTTCCGGCTCTGTAATTTGTATCAGGAATTTTGGTAACGCCAGTGCTGTTTGCTGCCTGTGTGTTGTTTCTCCTGACTGCCTCAAACGGTTCAGCGGGCTTTAGCTTAACAGCTTCCTCTTTAGGTGCTTCCGGTTCTTTTTTACCAACAGTATCCTTTGGAATTATCTCCTTGTGATTTAAAGCCTCATTTACGGTGCGCATCACACTCTCAAATAACTCTCTCTCGTTGTCGTATTTGAACTCCATCTTGGTAGGATGAACATTGACATCACATTTGTCCTTAGGAAGCGTTATATAGAGCACAGTAAACGGAAATTTGTGCTGCATTATAAACGTCTTATAGCCCTCTTCAATGGCACGATTTATGATATTGCTTTTAATGTATCGTTCATTTATGAAGTAATTCTCTAAGCCACGGTTACCTCTTGAAATATAAGGCTTGCCGATATATCCTGTTATCTCCATGCTGTCTGACTTGAAGCTTACAGGAATCAGATTAGATGTTATATCTCTTCCAAAAAGCTGGTATATCGCGTCTTTGACATTTCCGTTTCCCGCTGTGTCAATTTTAGTCTGTCCATTAATTATAAGCTTAAATGACACATCAACATGCGACAGGGCAAGTCTAAGAACAAGGTCATTTATATATGAACCCTCTGTCATCGCAGATTTCAAGAATTTCTTTCGGGCTGGTGTGTTAAAGAATAGATTTCTTACAACTATTGTCGTTCCGTCAGGTACTCCAACCTCGGTATATTCTATTTCCTTACCACCGTGTATAACATATTTAACGCCGGTAAGACTTCCTGATGTCTTGGTAATCATCTCTGTCTGTGAAACTGCTGCTATAGTGGAAAGTGCCTCACCTCTAAAACCAAGTGAAGATATGTAAGACAAATCATTGGCACTCTCAATTTTGCTTGTGGCATGTCGCATATAGGCTGTTCTAACCTCTTCCTTTGGTATACCACAGCCATTATCTGTAACTCTTATCAACGAGATTCCGCCATCCTTAATCTCCACAGTCACAGAGGTCGCCCCTGCATCTATAGAGTTCTCAAGGAGCTCTTTTACAACCGAAGATGGTCTCTCTATAACCTCTCCTGCGGCAATCTTATCAATAGTAGCTTTATCAAGTAATTTAATCATCAGCTATTCCTCAATCTATCC
>CAVELH010000169.1:0-5267 GCA_963616385.1 bacterium
GCCTACAGGTGCTCTTGATTCCGTAAATGGAAATGAGGTTATGACTTTGCTTAGTGACTCTGTTAAAAAGCTTAAGCAGACACTTGTGCTCATAACACATAACATAGATTTGGCAAGAGAGGCTGACAGAATAATCAGAATTGCAGATGGTAAGATAGTGGAGGGATAGGTATGAAGAAGATATGTGCATTTATAGTTATGATGTGTATTGTGATAGGACTTCCTGTGCTAAATGCCAGAGCCTACACACCTAAGCTTATTATAAGTGATTACTCTATAGATGTAGATAAGGTTATTGCAGGCGAGGATTTCAATCTCACACTAACAATGGATAATACATCGAAAACAAAGCTAAAGAATATAAAGATTACTGTGTCATCTGAGGCGGGAGAGATACTTCCGGTGGATGGAACAGGCAGTATGTATATGGGTGAGCTTGCAGGGCAATCGAGCGCAAAGCTTGCATTTACAATGTGTGCAGCCTCAGGCCTCGATGAAAAGCCTTATAAGTTAAATATTAAGATGGAGTATGAGGATGGTTACGGAAATCCCTATACTATGGAGGACAGCATTTTTATATCTGTGAGCTTGAAGCAGAGATTGTCTGTGACAGACATATTATCTGATGGTGTTAAGGTCGGAGATGATGTGGAGGTTACCGCTTCTGTAAATAATCTGGGCGAGGGCATGCTATACAATGTAAGTTCAAAGGTTGAGGGTGAACATGTTAATTCGCAGGAGAGCTACATTGGCAATATCGAGTCTGGCAAGAGTGGTGCGATAGACATAATAACTAAGACTACAGGTGTTACAACTGAGGGTGATGTATGTAAGGATAAGTTAATTATCACATACGAGGACAAAGAGGGAAACAAGAATACTGAGAGCTTTGATTTGTGGCTTTCAATAGCTACATCTCAGTATGAAAATCTGGAGATATTAAAGGAAAAGTCGGATAGCTCATCTATCAGTAAACAGACAATAATTGTTATATGTGTGTGTGTTGTTGTAATTGCATTTATTGTATGGAAGGTAATTATGTGGCGTAGGAAAAAGAAACGTCTGGAGGAGTTTTGATGAATTATATATTTCGTCTGACATTTATGAATATGAAGCTTAGAAAGGCTCGTACAATACTTACACTTCTTGGTGTAACTATAGGTGTTGTGGCAGTATGCTCATTACTTTCTCTTGGAATAGGCGTAAAGCGTGAGCTGTTAGCTGTATATGGGGATGATGATTCTATAAAGCAGATAGTTGTTTCCGCACCTGAGAATAACAAGAGCAAAAAGCTTCTTTTGACAGAGCATAATATTGAGAAGCTTGCCGAGATAGATAAGGTGGATTATGTGTACCCTCGTTATGAGGTAGTAGCGGAGCTTAAGCTTGGCGGTTACACTACATACACAAATATTATTGGATTGCCGCAGGAGGAGCTTCAGAAAATCACCCTGACAGAAAAATCTCAATTTGGAGATAGCGCTACTAAGCCGTCCCTTATATTAGGTAATTCCATGGGATATTTGTTGTACAGCCAGAGTGCAGGTTATAGCTTAAGTGATATTGACGGAAATCTGGAGGATTTTATAGGCACTAAAGCACAGGCTGCTTTAGGAATGGGTGATAATGAGCTTACGGAACATTTCAACATAGCTGGAATTATAGCTGGGGATGCTGATGATTTTAGCGAGCAGTCGCAGAGTGTATACTGCAATATGGATTTGTTAATAAGGTACTTAAAGGCACATTCCGGTGCAGATGGGGTGTTAGGGCAGCCGCATGATAAAAATGGAAACGCCTATAGTGATTTTGTGTATTCAAATGTTGTGGTTGTTGCAGACGATATAGATTCTGTTGATTTTGTTATAAAGCGATTACAGGATATGGGTTATACAACCTCAAATGAAAAGGAGTATCGTGACTCAGCTAAAAAGACAATACGTATAATGCAGCTTTTGCTTGGCGGTATAGGTATGATATCTCTTATCGTCGCAGTTATTGGAATAAGCAATACAATGACAACTGCGGTATATGACAGAGTTGGTGAGATAGGTCTGCTTAAGGTGTTAGGCTGTGACATAGGTGAGATTCATACAATGTTTTTACTTGAGGCTGGTATGTTTGGCTTGGCAGGTGGTATTCTTGGTGTACTTTTATCCTTAGCATTTAAGGGTATAATTAATAAGATAGCAGTCTCGGTGTTAATGTTAGATGCTGGAACTAAGCTTGCGGTTTTGCCATTGGGACTTGGCATAGGAGCAATACTTGTTTCGGCACTTCTCGGAATAATTGCCGGATATATTCCTGCGAGATGGGCAGCAAGACTTAATCCGCTTGAGGCAATAAGAGGATGAAATTGATTTGAAACAGGGTATATGTATGGTATAATAAAAATTAATATGAATTTGTGTAAATGGAGAAGGCTATGTCACATAAGATATTGATGGTTGAGGATGATTTTGCACTTGCCATGGGAACTGAATATGCACTTACATCTGAGGGCTACGAGGTCGTATCTGCCAACACTCTGGCGGATGCCAGACGATTATATGACGATAGCATTGATTTGATATTGCTTGATGTGATGCTTCCGGATGGAAATGGTCTTACCTTATGTAAGGAGCTGAGGGAGGCTGGAAGTCTTGTACCGATTATATTTCTTACTGCTGTTTCAGAGGAGGTAAATATAGTACAGGGACTTGAGATTGGTGCAGATGATTATGTGACAAAGCCATACCGCGTGAAGGAGCTGCTCGCTAGAATTGCTGTTAATATAAGGCGAAGTGGATATACAGATATTAAAAAGAATGTGGATTGCATTACATTTGGTACGTCAAGCTTTTATCTTGATTCATTTAAGCTTGTTCAGAATGGAGCAGTTCTCGACTGTACTACGAGTGAGCTCAGGCTGCTTAGGGAGCTGCTTATGAATCGTGGAAATGTTATGAGCAGAAGTACTCTTATGGAGAAGCTTTATGATGTTGATGGGGAATTTTTTGAGGATAATACGTTGTCTGTATATATAAAGAGGCTCAGAGATAAATTGGGCGCAGATGGAGATTACATAGAAACCGTCAGGGGAATAGGCTATAGATTTAAGGGATAAGTCGGGATGAGTAAAAAAAGCTACGAGATAACCATTTTCAATAGGAAGTATTTAATATGTGGCAGTATTATTTTGATAGTATATGCCACTTTTTGTTATGTGATTTTGGAGCAGATAAATTGGAAGTTATACGCATTGATTGGTTTAGCATTTTTATTTGAGGTGGTTATATATATTATAGTGTACAGACAGATTGCGGGCATTTGCAGGGATGTAGTACATATAAATGAGATAATGACAGATATATTGGAGCAGGCATCTGAGATACCAAGCGAGGAGTACAAGCCGGGAGAGATTGGAAATCTTTATACAAATCTTTATAAGCTTGTTCTTGCTCTTAAGCAGAGCAATATGAAGGAGCAGGAGGAGAAGATTTTCCTGCGTGATATAATTTCCGATATATCTCATCAGTTAAAAACGCC
The DNA here is from genome assembly GCA_963616385.1 of bacterium. Lineage (GTDB taxonomy): Bacteria > Bacillota > Clostridia > Lachnospirales > Lachnospiraceae > Coprococcus_C. The sequence continues at coordinate 3,529 of CAVELH010000169.1, forward strand.
TTTGGCATCCCTGTCAGTATTTCTTGAGCTATTGTGTGATGGACGGGTGCAGGAGCATGATAAACAGATACAGATGCTTGAGGAATCGAAAAATCAGATATCACGTATGGAGTGGATGGTATTGTCCATGCTTAAGCTTGCAAGAATTGAAGCGGGTGCAATCCAGTTTGACAAAAAGAGTAACAATCTGTATATGCTCATAAAAGAGGCAGCAGAGGCAGTTTCATATCTTGTAAAGGACAGGCAGCAGCGCATAGACATAAGCATTGATGAACAGGCAAGCCTTATGTGTGATGGTGACTGGCTTGTTGAGGCGATAATAAATCTCCTTAAAAATGCTTCTGATTATTCAGATACAAATTCTGTGATTACAGTTGCGGCAGAGTTAAATCCTATGTACACACGAATCTATGTCAAGGATGAGGGTATGGGTATCTCGGAGGAGGAGCAAAAGAATATATTCAAGAGATTTTATCGCGTAAATAACGATGTAAATCCTAACAGTGTTGGAATCGGATTATCCCTTACCAAATCAATTATTGAGGGGATGGGAGGAAAGATATCCGTAAGGAGCAAGGTCGGAGAATATACACATTTTATAATTACATTTACGCATGTTTAGCGCAAAATCAATGAGTGAAATTGCTGAAACACAAGGAGGCTAAGCTGAAACAGGCTGCCTCCTTGTGTTGTGTAGATGGACAATTAATGTTATAATACACTGCGTATTAGTAGGTAGAATAATTACAGATATTATTCGGATTTGCTAAGAAAACAAAATTATTATACTAAGGAGCAAAACGACATGATTAAGAAAAAATTACTTATTGGCTTACTTACAATCACTTGTGCTTTTTCATTAGCAGCCTGTGGCTCTAAGGATGATACGAAAGACAATGCTTCTGACCAAGACATAACAGCTTCTACAGAGGATTCGGATGCTACTGTATCAAATGATACTAATGATATTACTGAAACAACAGATGATGCTGAGGTAGAGACTGTTAATTTAGCATGGCTTAAGGAGCATGGTCCTAACTTCAGAAAAGATGCAAGTGTAATATCGGATTCTAATATAACTGTAATTCCTGGTAACCCGACAATAGATACTGCACTTGATGCATATATGTCATGGTATGTTGTTACTGATAATTATCCACAGTTTTCAGAATGTCTGAATGATGAAATAAGTCAGGATTCAAACGAAAATTATTCACTTAAAGAAACAAAGGAGCTGGCTGAAAGCTTTGATAAAGGACCAAAGGGTGAAGTTATTGTACGTTTTGAAAATCATGCTGATGATACAATAACCGTTCAGCAGGCAATAGAAAATAAATGGTTTATTATTGAATTCTCCAATGACAAGGATGTTTACTCATCTGAGGATTCATCACTTTATATCAACTTGGGTTACACAAGTACAGCAGGACGTGCAAATGCTGTGAATGATGCAGTGGTACTAAATGACTATCTCTTAAAATACTATGGTGAACCTAACTTTTGCGGTGTTTGTATGAATGAAGATTATAGCACTGTAGATGAAATTATCGCTTCAGATTATTCTTATTCTGTATATGATATTGGCTGGATTGGCGATGAGTATGGTGTATTTTGTACTATCCGTAGTGATGTATTAAATAGCAGCGGGGAATTAGCAGTTAATGTTGATGATATTATGATAATTCCAACAGAAATGTTAGAGTATACATATTCATTTTCAACAGCACCATATCATATTG
>CAVELH010000170.1:0-4989 GCA_963616385.1 bacterium
CTTATATAGCTCAATATCCACATTCAGCTTACCGGCAAACCATTGCTTACATTTGAGTGCTTTATCAAATGATTGTATCGCATTCTCATAATCCCCCTGCTCATAGTAATAAACACCCTTATCGCGGTAATCGCGTTTATTGGTAAATGTGTGGAATGCACCAACTATGGCAACTACAATAATTATGACAAAAAAGCTGAGATTAATTATCATACCTACCTGACGATAGGTTTTACTTCGACGTTTACTCCTCTTTTTTTGTACTGTATTCGACATAACTAACTCCTAAATATATATTGTAATATGAGTTTCAATGATTATTTCTGTAGCAAAGCATGAAACTCCTCTAATGTCAGATTATTGTTATACATAAATGTTGCTGCATCAATTCCAACATATCTGAAATGCCATGGCTCATAGCTTATACCTGTAATATTTTCCTTATCTGATGGATAACGGAGAATAAAGCCATATTTGTAGCTGTTTGCAGCCAACCACTGCATCATTGTATCATTAGCAAGGTCAACGCTTAAGGTTGATGTTCCCTGTGGTACAAGGTCAAGTGCAAGACCTGTTTCGTGCTCACTGCATCCTACCTGTCTGATGCTCTCATATGTCTTTGCATAAGCATCCTCCTCAGTCATACCCTGAGCTATGTAATTCTGGACACTCTCACTGATTATCTGCTGCTGTGTCTCTCTGCTTCTATACGCAGATATTACCCCATAATACATACCCTGAGCATTCATGTCATTGGACATATTAAGGAAATCCTGATAACAGCGCTCGTCTATATCTAATCCGCAATTAAGTGTATGATGCTCAAATGTGTAGCCCTCAGTAAGTGGATTATCACCATTGACAAGGAGCAAAAAGTCCTGATTAGCCGCATATATAGTCTTACTCTGATCAATCATCTGACGTTCTGCGGCAGAATAAGGATCCTCAGTCGCATCAAGAGGTGTGCTTACCTCTGTAGTTGAAGCCGGCTGTTTCTTGCTTTTACCACCTATCGATGAGAAGAGCTTACCGAATAAAACAAATACAAGAATAATCACTATAACAGCAGCAATAGTATAAATCAATACGCTGTAATCACGAGCCTTTGTATGTCTTACCAGAAGTCTTATATATCTTCTGAACCATCTTATCAGTTTTCTGAAGAATCGTTTAATCTTCTTAAAAATTCTCTTTGCTTTTTTCTTTACCTCAAACCATATTCTTCCGAAATCCATATTATCCCCCATTTCCGTAAAATAATACCTTCTGCTTATGTATTGGTTTCGTTATAAAATATCTATATATTCTCCAGCCAATGCTTTGTTCATGCTTCTTACAGCACAGAACTTACCACACATTGAACATGTATCCTCATGCTCTGGTGCTCTGTCATCCCTGATTGCCTTTGCTGTCTCAGGATCTATAGCACAAGCCCACTGTGCCTCCCAGTCAAGAACTCTTCTTGCATCTGCCATCTTGTCATCTATATCTCTTGCTCCTTTTACTCCCTTGGCAATATCAGCCGCATGAGCAGCAATCTTTGAAGCAATAATTCCCTGCTTAACATCATCAACATTAGGAAGTGCAAGGTGCTCGGCAGGTGTTACATAGCATAAAAATGCTGCTCCTGAGGCTGCCGCAATAGCTCCTCCTATAGCCGATGTAATATGGTCATAACCAGGTGCGATATCTGTAACCAGAGGTCCTAACACATAAAAAGGTGCTCCCATGCATATAGTCTGCTGTATCTTCATATTGGCAGCTATCTGATCCATAGGCATATGTCCCGGTCCCTCAACCATAACCTGTACATCCTTCTCCCATGCACGCTTGGTAAGCTCTCCAAGTCTTACAAGCTCCTCTATCTGACATACATCGGAAGCATCTGCAAGGCATCCCGGTCTGCACGCATCACCGAGCGATATTGTGACATCATATTCCCTGCATATATCCAATATCTCATCATAATACTCATAAAATGGATTCTCATTGCCTGTCATGGACATCCATGCAAAAACAAGAGAACCACCTCTTGAGACAATGTTCATCTTTCTCTTGTGCTTCTTAATCTGTTCTATTGTCTTTCTTGTGATTCCACAATGAAGTGTAACGAAATCAACACCATCCTCAGCATGAAGTCTTACTACATCTATGAAATCCTTAGCTGTAAGTGTAGCAAGGTCTCTCTGATAGTGTATAACAGAATCATATATTGGAACTGTACCAATCATAACAGGACATTCAGATGTGAGCTTTCTTCTAAACGGTATTGTGTCACCATGTGAAGACAAATCCATTATGGCATGTGCACCCATATTAACAGCCTCCATAACCTTCTTCATCTCGACATCATAATCCTTACAGTCCTTAGATATACCAAGATTTACATTTATTTTTGTCTTTAACATAGATCCAACACCCTGTGGATCAAGACATTTATGATTTTTATTAGCACAAATAACAACCTTACCGGATGCTACAAGCGGCATTAACTCTTCAACAGTCATCAATTCCTTTTCAGCTACTTTTATAATTTCAGGAGTAACGATACCTCGTCTTGCTGCGTCCATCTGTGTTGCGTATTCTCTCATTACATAACCTCCTTAAAGATACTCCCTTTAAAAATAACATAAAATATAACAAAAAACAACATTCATTACATAAAATTACCGCCGGAATATATAATCCCGACGGTTAAATAAAAATCTGTTTATATTTTGAAAATATTCATCTCTTCGTCTAATTGCTTTGCGACATCCCGCAGTGTGTTTGACTTCTCTGATATGTCCTCAACGATGTTTGTAACCTCTGCTGTCGAAGCCGATGTCTCCTCTGTACCCGCTGCATTCTCCTCTGCTATCGCTGTAAGATTCTGTACTATATCTACGACGTTGGTTCTTGCCTCATCCAGCATAGAAGTCTTTTGTGCTATATTATTAATACCCTCTATAGAACGTGACATATCATCTGTAAGCTCGCCAAATGCTGTCTCTGTCTGCTCAACATGATCACTCTGAGTACGAATGATTTCTTTTACACTGTACATAGTCTCAACAGCCTTCTCTGAGTCAAGCAGCAGTTCTCTTATGATATCCTCTATTCTCTGTGCCGATTCGTTGGATTGTTCTGCAAGCTTCTGAATCTCTGCCGCTACAACACCAAAGCCTCGTCCCTGCTCTCCTGCTCTTGCAGCCTCTATAGATGCATTAAGCGACAAGAGATTAGTCTCCTCTGCTATAGAAGTTATAAGCTTGGTAGCCTCGCTAATTTTAAGAGCCGATTCGTTAGTTGTGTTGGTCTGCTCTGCAATTATATCAATGTACTCCTCAGCCTTGTTATTAACCTGCTTAAGCTCTGCAAGTATATCCTGAGCCTGTCTTGTTGTATCCTTCATGCTTGTTGTAAAAGTAAGAAGCTTATTAACCTCATTGTTAGTATCTTCAATCATGTTACCCATAGATACTATGTTCTCAGTTGCCTGCTGTGTCTCATCAGCCTGTGATGTAGCACCCTGGGCAATATCATTGACAGCACTCTCAACCTGCTCCATTGTTGTAGAAGTCTCATTGGCATCGGTATTAAGTGAATCAGCTGCATTCATAAGCTCGCTGCTTCTGCCCTTTATATCGTTTACAACCTGCTTTAACGCATATACCAAATGCTGGAGGGCACGTCCCATATTACCTATCTCATCTTTTCTTGAAGCAAGCTTATCATGTAACGCATCCTCTGTGAAATCCATATCTGAAAGCTTAATTGTAAGAGCTGCAATCTGGTTTACAGGCTTAATAATAAATGTTGCAACAGCAGTTCCCGCAATAACAACAACTATAAGAACTGCAAGAAGTCCGGCCCCGCCTCTCTTAGCTGTATTATTAAGTCTCTCGAATATCTCATCTGAATCTGCTGTAACTACAACTATAAAATCCTGATTATCATTAACATATATTCCGGCATACTTCTCTACACCCTTGAACATGTACTTGATAACTTCGTTATCAACCTTTTCATGCTTAGATATCTTCTCAACCGTTTTCTTGACAGCCTCATTCTCAACCGGCTGTCCAACCTTATCTGCTGTAGGATGATATAGCATTGTACCATCTGCTGATACAATATAGATATAGCTGCTATCAATACCATCAACGCCTACGCCTGTTAATGACCCTGAAAGATTATCATAGGCTAAAGCAGTCTCTAAATCATCTAATCTTATCTCTCCCTCAAGCATAGCCCCGTATGCTCTGGCAAGATCCTTCATATAACCCTGATTTGTTTCATCGATATTATCCTTTACACCGGGTATAATAGCTATGCCCATTACCACCCCTGCTAACACTGCTAATAAAACCATCGCTAATACCGTTCTGGTTTTAATTGAATTATAAAATTTAACCTTATTATCCATTATGGTACCCCCCACTTATGTAATATTAATTATGCCTTTATATTTTACCAACTTTTTACTATTGTATCAAGTAAATGTAGTTTTACCCACTATTTATTGTGCAAAGACAAGTAAAAAGCTAAATTTAACTGCTATTTATGTTTGTATTATAAAGCAAAATGTTATATAATTTTATTTAATAATTAATATTTATTAATATCTTGTAAAGGGTGTACACATGAATAATTTTATTAAATTACATGGGGATGAACGAAGAAATTTTCTATCATCTAAATTTGCATATTACAGAAAAATTAATACATATTCAGTTATTCTTGCATGTCTGACATCATGCACATATTTTGTGTCTGATTGCCAGCTCTTTGGAAGATTTGCAAAGGAAACTGTAATTCCTCGTTTCTCTATCCTTATAGCCATGATTATATTTATGATTATTAATTATAAGTTTAATGACTACAGAATCATTTCTATATCGTCACATATTATCGCCCACGCAATTATGTGGTGTACAATATGGGCTATATACTATCTTCCTATCAAAACTCATGCCAGTGAAGGCTTTATTATAATGCATCTTATAT
>CAVELH010000171.1:0-4779 GCA_963616385.1 bacterium
TAGAAAAACCATGATAAAAATATTGAAAAATTGCATTTTATTTTGTTTTATATCATATGTCCATATTTTATTATCATCCCATGGAATCATCCATAATCTATTTTTGTTTCCTGTTATCCCAGAAAATTTACGCATTTTATAATTTTTAACAGAAAAAGCGTCTACCAAAGAAATCTTTCCTTTAGACAATCTATAAAGACCTAAAGTATTAAATGCTGTAAAATAAACATCTTCCCCTATTACCTCAGCAGATTCAATATATAACTTCAAAATTTCATCCTCCAATACCTTTCCTTAAATAATCTATAATAAAAGACTGATTCCGTGCACAATCTCACAGAACCAGTCTTTCTATATCCGACCTCCATGTCATGAATCACGATACATCTTAATTTATATATCGACATCATGCACAGCTTTATTAACCTTTACAATTTATACTGCATAAAATTCTCATTATGTACAAACCCAAAATCTGTATAGAGCTTAACTCCCATATCAGACGCAGTAATCTGAATAGTTCCACATCCATATTCTTTCGCATCATTTACCACACGAGTTAAGAGTTCTCTGGCAATTCCCCTTCTTCTATAATCAGGATTCGTATACATACTCGATAACAATCCTATCCTTCCGCTTGGACATCCAAAATACGGTGGTTTCTCCACAAATGACATACCGCTTGTTCCAATAATTGCATCCCCGTCTAGTGCAAGCCATGACACAAACGTTCCATCCTCCATATGCCTGTGATAATAATCTCTTAAAGCAGGTTCTAAATCAATATCCTCTTTCGCTCCCTCTTCACGTAACTGATTTATTCTCATGCAAATAAACTTGCTAAGTTCTTTTTCTGTAAGTCTCTTATAATGTATATCCTGACTTATTACCAATATCTTTCAACCAGCCTTTCTGCTTCCTCTTCATTAATATTAATAGCTTTGGCAACTTCTAAAACAGCAGCTTCCTTTGTATCCGAATATTTCTTGGTCATATTAATTATGGATATTGCAGCTTGATTTTTTGTTTTCTCAGACTCCTGTTCTAATTCCGCCAGCTTTTCCTTCACTTCGGCAAGCTCTCTTCTAGCCTCCGCAGTATTTTGCCTCTCAGCCTGTATATCCATCTTATCCATATTCTCAAACCAGTTTCCCATACTTCTCTCACCCAACTCTCTCATACAAACCTGTGCATCCTCTGTAGGCATATTCATCTTCATCATTAGATTCCATATCGTTCCCAAGAAAACCCCTGCTCTTAAATTAATTTAATGAATATTAAAAGCACGAATTTTCATAGATTATTAGAATTATTAATCAAAACGACAGCCTTGCCAAAAGCAAGGACAAAATGATGAAAATATGCTTTGATAACAAACTAACATAATTATACTTATACATCAATAATTATTTTTAATATTAAAGCTACAAATATATACACAAGTGCTCCAATTTGTGGCTTGACTATTTCAAAGACAACCATTATGCTTAAATACAGTAAGATATTCTTAAAGGTTATATTTCACAGACAATATCTGGCAACTTCAACCAAGATATTTTCAACATCATTTTATTGTATTTACTCTTACTATATACTCACTTTACAAATAATCATTTATCACCAAGGAGGTAAACATGTTTCATACCAATTCATTTACTGATGTTTCATCAGTAGAAAAATATATTTCAGAAAATGCTGTTGCAAATGCATTATACAAAAGCTTTAAGCCTGACTGGAGAAAACTAGTTCAGGATTTTTTCTTAAGCAAACGTACACTTCCACTTACATATGATCCGTTTTTTAAGCGTATATTTAACACAGACATACACCCAGAGCGTCTTTCAGGACTATTATCATCCATCATGGGACAGAAGGTTTCAGTAACTGCAACCCTATCCAACGAGGACACTCTGTTAAAAGGCAATTCACTTATGATTATGGATATAGTTGTGCGACTTGAGGATGGTTCAATAGCAACAGTAGAAATTCAGAAAATCTCAGCAGCATTTCCAGCTGAGAGAATGTCCTGTTATTCTGCTGATTTGCTCCTAAGGCAATACGAACAGGTGAGAAACAGACTAAAAAAGGATTTTAACTATGCCGCACTAAGTAAAGTATATACCATTGTTATATTTGAAAACACGGATGCTGATGCAGCAACATCACAAGTATATGAGGCTTTCCATACAGACATTACTAACAATAAATATCTTCACCATGGCAGAGTAACCTTCGACACAGGCTTAGAGCTTAATCTTCTACAGGAATTTTATCTTATTTCGCTTGACGTATTTCGAGAATTTGGATATGCTAAAGATGACAATGAATTAACTGCCTGGTTATCCTTACTTTCGACTAACACCTACGAAGAGGCAGAAGCATTATGTCAAAAATATCAATGGATGGAAGAAATTTTTTCAGAAATTTCAGAATATGTTCATAACCCAGAGGAGGTGCTTGGTATGTTTTCAGAAGCTTTAAAAGTTATGGATGATAATATGTATAAGTATATGTGCGACCAACATAACAAATTAGTCATGCAGCAAGAGGAAATAATCAAGGCTAACGAAGAAGAAATTAAGAAAAGTGAAGCTGTAATTCAAAAAATGAATAATGAAATTCAAGAAAAAGACATTGAAATTCAGGAAAAAATTTCTGAGATTCAGGAAAAGAATTCTGAGATTCAGGAGAAGAATTCCGAAATTCAGGAAAAGAATTCCGAAATATCAATTCTATACAAATTCAGCATTCAATTAATCAAAAGTAACTCTGGCACCAAAGAAGCTGCAGTAAGCAAATTAGCTTCTGATTGTGGATGTTCTATGGATTATGCGAAAGAACTGGTAGATAAATACTGGTAATCTTCTTGTTAAATTCTGGAAGATATTGATATATAATATCTTCCAGATATCACTATATTATCTGACACATTACTCCTCCGGCACTCTCCACGCCGCAAGCTCAGCTCTGTAATATTCCAGATTGTCCTTATATAGAGCTAATTTAGATTCATTATTCTCAGCTAAAATTAGTTTTTCATAACAGCTTACAATACCAGCAATTGCCAAATCTCCACCTGCATGAATATCAAGAATACTCTCAGTTTCATAGGCAGCGTTCATATACCAGACAATTGCCTCATCATAATCATTGATTTCCTCATAGAAAGAACCAAGCTCATAGCATATCTCAGAACACGGCTTTTCCAGCATATCCTTAAGTGCGTACTTCATAAGACTGGCAATATCCTTCTTTTTACGAGCCAGACGAGCCAATACACAGGCAGCTTCTTTTCCAGCATCACTAATAGGGTTGTTGTTATAGATACCAAGAAAATAATCACAGGCAGCACGAAGGTCCTCCTCTGTACCAAGCTTAAGCAATTCTCTGGCATACATCATCCTAAGCTTATCAGACAACATCCCTTTTCTTACAATTTCCTGTCTAAATATAGAAAAATCCCTTTTCTCATGTGTAGCAACAGGTCTGTGAATTATCTCGATATCACTGTCAAATACAACAGGATTAAGTCTAACTGTCTCATGTATAGGATCAATCCATGTAAAAGACCTCTGACGCTTGAATAACTTTGGTCTGTACTCACTCTTTGCATTCATAACGGCATCGTTTGATAACTCCGTCACATATTTCATCTGAACTATTTCGATTTCTGACAGCAAGCATGCTTTAAGCACACGAAATCTCTCACGATTAACCTCATCCAACAACTCATCTGCATCTGGTGCATATATATAATCCATAGTTGCCTTTGAAAACGAATAATTTCTCGCATCTGCAAAATCATTTATCCATTTATAATCATATATTTTATCTGTATATCTGGCTGCAATCTCCTTAGTTTTATCAGTCGAACCGGTATCAACGATAATAATCTCATCCATAATATCAGCAACCGTATCAAGACATCTCGCTAATACACTCTCTTCATTTTTAACTATCATGCACAGGGATATTGTAATCATAGCTTAAATCTCTCCAAATCCTCGAATGTGGTTATCTTATAGTTATTTTCATCTCCGGGTATCATTATTATATCAAGACCTGCCATTATAGCGGGTTCAGATGAACCATTTATCTGTAATATTTTATCCGGCAAAAGACTTTCACAGGCACGATAATATTTATTAAACGCAAATACCTCAGGTGTCTGTCCTGCAAATAACTGTTCCCTCTTAAGCGTCTTACTTATGCTTCTGCCATCCTCACTCACATATATTGTGTCCTTCATAGGTAACACAGGCATAACTCCATCATGTCCTGCAAGGTTTTCAAAACATGAATGAATAAGCATTTCTGTAAGCATTGGTCTAGCTGCATCATGAATCATAATATTTACATCATCATAGCTGTTTATCTCTTCATATCTGTGATTATCTATATCCAGACGTATATCACACAATGCACTCAATATAGATAGCTGTCTGTTAGCTCCCGGTCTGGAATATCCCATAAATTTTTTGTCCATGCAGCCAGCATCATCGCGGTTAATTATATCCTGCCACATATCCTCACACACAATCCTTATGCCATCTATATCGTCTGATGCAGATAATGTCTCTAACACATATGATATTATCTTTTTGCCTCGAACCTCTATGTACTGCTTAGGTATATCTGCCCCAAGTCTCATGCCTGTTCCGCCAGCCAAAACTATCGCAATATTCATCTTATTCCCCCAATAATTAATATGCTAAATATATTTCTATGCGTCAATTTTTCTGATATCTCTGATAATATCCGCATAATCTCTGTCCTTGC
>CAVELH010000172.1:0-4777 GCA_963616385.1 bacterium
TGTAGGCTCATCAGCAAGTATGAGTGAAGGTCTGTTAGCCAACGCTCTGGCAATAGCTGTACGCTGCTGCTGTCCACCTGACAACTGATTTGGCAAATGCTTTCTTCTATCCTTCAAGCCCAAAAGCTCAATTATATGATCTATGTACTCCTTATCCGGCTTTTTGTGGTCCAGCAATATAGGCATCTGAATATTTTCCTCAACAGTGAGAACAGGTATAAGATGATATGACTGGAATACAAAGCCTATCTTCCTTCTTCTAAACACTGACATCTCATCGTCTTTCAATGTAGTGATATCGCGGTCGTCAACTATAACCTTACCGCTTGTCACTGTATCAACACCACCCATAACATGAAGAAGTGTTGATTTACCTGAACCGGAAGCTCCGACAACTGCAAGTATCTCTCCCTTTTGCACAGTGAGATTAACCTCATCTAATGCCCAAACTCGTGTATCCCCTGAACCATATATCTTAGTAACATTTTCCATTTTTACAATATCCATAATCTAATTCCTCCTATCTCAAATCATCAAGTAAATCTGTACCCATTTTCTTAATTGGTATGTACAGCGAAAGGCAAAGCACCGCAGTCGTATATATAAGTCCTATAACCATTGCGTATACCGGATATACAAAATACACTCCGAACAAATACGAAAATGCATTTTTAACCAGACCGATAGTAATAACCGCAAAACCTATTCCAATCACATTTGCAGTAATTGAGGTTATAACGCCCTCTAACACTACCATCCGGCATATACCCTTTATCGAATTACCTATAACTCTTAACTGTGCAAGTTCCCTTCTTCTTATATACAAATTACTTGCACTTGTATTTATAATATTAAGAGAACTTACTACAACCACGAAAATTACAAATACAATAATGTATCTCAATATCTTAATTGTGTTTGACATAACATATAAATCATATATTGCATAGGATGCATTGCACTCAGCATAATCAGCGGTAATTCCCAGAATCTGCTGCATACTGTTAGAATCAACGTTGTAATCATTTAGCTTGTATTTAACACCTGTAGCTATACTGTCACTGTCGCTTCCAACCATATTTTTGTAATTTTCAAGAGGAACAATCACCGGAATCATCAATGAATTATATATTCCATCCTTTTCACATTCTACAATTCCCTCTATCGTGTATGTTTTATAGTATCCTTTTTCTGCTGCCTCTTTACAGCTCTCCGCATAAATGGCAAGTCTTTTTTCATTATCTACGTCAGCACTGCTCTTTTTCTTGAACAGCTCATTGAGCTTACTCATATCAAGCAATGTAATTTCGTCGCCAACCTTATAATCAGAAATAGCATACTCCTTTTTAGCCGTTTCATTTGTTATAAAAACCTCGTCCTCATCATCCTCATCAGCAGGATAGGTCTTTATATTCTTAACTAAAACCAAACCGTTTTCACTTACATCAAGCGTTCCATCCACAAGCCATTTTTCATAGCTTTTATATTCTTCCTCGTCATATCCAATGACATCAACACCGGCACTTATAACTCTTTGCACATCTGATGTTTTTTTGTTTCCTTCTTTAAAGCTCTTAATATAATTGCCGTCATAAGTTTCATTTATAAACTTTTCACTATAATGCTGATATATCTCATCCGGAAATGCGGCATTAAACTTTGCTGTATAAACAGCCTTTACGTTCTCCACATACGGAAGCCTTGCTATCTTTTCAAGCTCAGCCTCACTAGGCAGGTAGCTTTTTGCCTGTTCCACCTCATTCATACCACTTACACTCTCAGAAAAATATAGCTGGTACTCTCCAAATTGGTCTATTATACTTTGGTTGGCCTTACTGTAAGACATATAAAACATGGATATAATCGTGAATGCCGCAACCCCAAACGCAAGTGATGCAACAGTCTTTACAAACCTGTTTTTATTACCCATAAGGCTCTTATAAGCATAATCTCCTTCAAATCCAAACAACAGCCCGAACAAATTCTTTTTTCTTGCCTTTAGCTTGCCCGTTTTTCCTGTCAGATTTCCACGGGCAGCCTCTATCGGAGATATCTTTTTCACAAGTTTACTGTTCTCTCTCATCACAAAGTACATATCACCTATGAAAACTATAAAGACATAAGCTACAGCTATCAAATGTATTCCAACCTTAATATGTGAAATGCTGCCTATTATCACCGCTGCCAGATAGCCTATAATCATTCCGCAGGCAATTCCAAATAATTCCTGAATAAATCCCATGCGAAAGATTACATTTTTTATCTCGCTGTCAGTTGCACCTATACATCTCATCACACCGTAATCCTTTATCTGCTCTATGGTGTTAAGCTGTATTGTATTTCTTATAATTCCAACTCCAATTATCGCAAATATAAATGACAGAAGCAGAAACATAATAAATATTATATAATTTGTATTTCCAATATCTCCCTGCAAATAGTAAGAGGCAAGCCGCTCATTTATATATCCGTCCACTCCATATTCATTTGTTATCTGCTCAAAATAATGGTTTATTCTATATGAATTTTGCACATTCACAAATAGTGCATCCTCCGTATATGTATTGTCAAATTCGTCATAATAGCTTCCGCTATACGCAGATTTCACATAGTCCTTCGCAACTATCTGCGACACGTCCTCAGATGTTGCATCTAAAAATACCATCTCGTAATCTGCTTCTTTACGAATTGCATCCCTATTATTGATAAAGTTGCTGAAATATAAAGTAAGGATTAAAAACAATAATCCCGATGAAAGAGCAACGCCTAAAACCGTCAGTAGCGTTCGCTTCTTCTGATATAATAGATATTTTATTGACAGTCCTGTATATTTTTCCAAATTAAAACTCCCCCTCTTTTCTATAATGTATATTTGTAATCCTCATGCTACAATTATACATTGTAAAAATTACGGGGGAGTGACAGATTAAGTGACAGTTTTGTAAGAATGGGGGGAAGAAATATTGTATCTGTTTAAAATTTTATTAAAAAAATATAGACATTCTTGTATTGGATTATTATAGGATGTTTTTTGACTATCCTACCAACTCATTCAACGCTTCTATAATTTTGTCTCTTTCACCACTTCCATTAGTCTTGAATCTTAATAATGGAATTTCATATAATTCCATTATATGATTCTTTAACAAATCTCTTGAAGCCTGCACTGTATCCTTTTTATGAAATTCATATCCGTCAACTTCAATTGCTAAAACAACCTTTTTGCTTATTCTATTGTAAATCAGAAAATCCAAATGTGTTGCAGGATTCATCGCATACTGACACTCCCTGTCATTTAATAGTTGAGGATTTTTAATCAGCATATTTAATGGGAAATGACAAACAACATCTAAACTTGAATATTTGTTATCAGCAATTATTTCCTCTATCAATGAATACATAAGATTCTCAGAGTCATATTCTGATATCTTTTTATGTTTCTGCAAATATGCTATTCTTTCCTCAGTGTACTGCTTGTAAAGATAATCAAAAATTGAATAAACCCTACTGTCAACAACTTTAAAATTATTATACTGAATATAATCTATTAAATCTGTGATATTTCGTTCTTTTGATTGTTCATTTCCAGTCACAACTAGCATCAGTTTCTTTTTTGCCCTCGAAACGGCAACATTAATTAAATACGGATCATCTGCAAAATCTGATATTTCATCATCGACAGTAGATATAATAATATTATCTTTTTCTCTACCCTGAAACTTATGTACTGTAGCAGCATCAATATCTGTTATCTCCCTGTTCAATGCTTCAACCTGATTCCTATATGGAGCAATAATACCCGTCTCTTCTGGGTTAAAAATATATTTAGGCATAATCTCATTTTTTATAACATCTATCTGACGTTGGCTATAATGGTTTCGTTCATGATTCCCAACAACTGTTTTCACCACTAACAAAACATCTTCTTCACCATTATCCTTTGTCATTATAATTAATTCTCCGCGGTAAAATTTCTGATTACAAAAATTAATTATTTTAGGATGACATCTATAATGCTCCCGCAATAATGTTTGTGTTACATTGGGCATAATATCCAGAATTGATTTCAAAAAGCTATTTGTATACTGATATCCTTCTTTCAAATTATAAGTATCAAATATGGCTTTTGCTTTAGCTTTCATATTTTCTGTAACAACATTTGGAAGTTGCTTAGTATCACCCACAATTACTACATTTCTTGCACAAGAAAGTGCTAATGCCCCTGTTGCAATATCTACCTGTGATGCCTCATCCATAATAAGATAATCATATACTACATCTGAATTCAGACTATTCCTTGAAGAAAATGTCGTACTTAATATAACTGGATACTCCTTCAAGACATCGTTAGATTCCTTCCACAAATTATCCTCGCTAAATACTCTTCGGCTGCCATTTCCTTCATATCTTCTTGCCAGTTTGTCTTTTAGTAAAGTCATTGAATTGTCACATAAATCGTCAAGCAAGTACTTATCAACACCATTTAAATATCCCTCAATATCGGAAATCTCCTCCGATAATTCTTTTTTCTTTGCTTGATAATACATAGCTTGAAATGTTGTAATTATCTTTGAAAATTCCTGCTTATAAAATCTCCAGTCTGTCACACCGTACATGAAAAATGCCCTTATTTTAAACCAGAATCCTATTCCCTTTTTCTTCTCCGATATTACCTGACACTCCTGCCATAACATCATCCATTGTTTTGAGGCTAACATTTTCTTATACTTTATATTATCTATATTAACATCTGATTCTTCAACATATTGGTTAAAAT
>CAVELH010000173.1:0-4754 GCA_963616385.1 bacterium
ATGTAATGGTGATGAGGTTTTAATGCAGAATTATTATACATTAGAGCAGCTGCTTGTGTTTATGGATGTAGAGCCTCGTAAGATGACATTTATCAATAATGCACCTGCCGGATTAGATGATAAGATATATGATAATTTTGCTGTCACATGGATTGATGATATATCAGAGGATGATATACCTAAGATGACGGAGGAAGCAGATAATAATCCGGATGGCAAAACAGATGTCAGGTTATCTGATGCGAATGTCCACTTGAATGATATGTCAGAGCAGGCAGACAAGAATAGTGATATTGAGACAGATGGTAAGACAGATAGTAAGAATACTATAGATAATAAAGGCATTACAGATAATAAAGATATTACAGGTAGTGCGATAACGGAGAATATACATAAGGTAAATATGAATGTAACGGTTAATGGCAGACCTGTAACGCTAAGCGGTAAGAGTGATTATATGTTTGTTGATATATTTGACTTTTACTATTTTGACTTGTCTAAGGTTGGTGGTACACGTTTAATTACTAATATCAATGGCAGGCATGCAGAATATGTTGCACCTTTACACGATGGGGATATGATAGATATATATTGGGAGAAGTAGAAATGATAGAATGGAATGAGCGCCATATCGTAAAACATCATATATTTTATCACAGACTAATGTTTGCACTTGTTCTTGTTGCGGCACTTTGTACAAGATTGTTCCGATTTACTGAGGATAACGGAAGGGTTATAATATTTATCTCTATCGTTGCAGTATTCTGGGGACTTGAACTTGTATTTAACAAGCTTAAGTTCTTTGATTCAGAGAAAATGTGCATGATATTCAAGTATATTGAGATACTTGCGTTTGGAGTATTACAGTCATTTGTCTCTAACAATCTGATTGTGCTTGCGCTATTATGTATGCTTACAAGTCTGCTTGCTATTGAGTATTGTGTTCTTACATCGGATTATGACAAGTCATCAGTATTTATCAGACGTGTTTTACTTGGTGTTTCATACATTGTCAATGTGGGTACAGCTCTGATTGGCAAGAATGAGTCAGAGTGGGTATGTTATGTGCTTTTGCAGATATTCTCTATTGGCATGGTATTTTTCATAGTTGACTGGCTTGTAGCACTTAATACAGATTACGAGGAGAAGAAAAACAAGCTCATTGTAGAGAAAAATGATATAGAAAGTACAAATGAGAAGCTTATTGATTACCAGAACCGTGTAAAGGCAATAAATGAGCAGATTAATTATCAGAAGATAGACCTTGCAAGAGTGATTAAAGAGCTTGAACAGGTTAATACCGAGATGAAGTCACAGACAGAGGTTATGAAGTATATGGCATCAACCTTTGACATTGTCAAGTGCATTGAGGTAATAACTAACGCTATAGTGGATGTCAAGAAATCTAAGCTCTGTGCTTTATATATAGATAAGGATGTATATATGAATAAAGCACCAAGTCTTGTTGTAAAGACTAATTATACATCTCTTGAGAGAAGAATTAAGAAGGATATAGACAGCATATATAAGAACCTTGCTGATAATTCCAGGTTTACACCGTCAGTATACATAGGTGATGATATTAAGCAATTTGATTTTATAGGTGATATCAATATCAATGCACTTGCTTTAATACCTCTGATGGATGACATTAAAATGTTTGGACTCATGATTGTGGGTTCAGATAAGGCGGATTTCTTTGATAAGGGACTTAATTATTACGAGTCATGTATAGTTGAGTTTGGTGTTGCAATAAAGAGTTCTAATCTGTATCTTAAGACACAGGATATGGCAAGAAAAGATGGACTTACAGGAATATATAACAGATTGTACTTCAAAGAGCTGTTTTCAGCTGCTTCGGCAAAGGCTGTTGAGAATAATATTCCTATAAGTGTCGCTTTGTTTGATATTGACAAGTTCAAGAATGTAAATGATACTTACGGTCATCTGATGGGTGACGAGGTAATAAAGATGGTTGCACATGTAAGTGAGTCTTACGCAGAGAAAAATGGCGGTTTTGCATGCAGATATGGTGGTGAGGAGTTCCTTATTGTACTGCCCGGCTTTGATGAAAAACAGGCATTGCCTATACTTGAGGATATGCATGAAACCATCAAATCAACAGGTGTACGGTACAATGATATGGAGATATTCATTAATGTCTGCATAGGATATTCTACATATCCGTCATTGTGTGATGATGTCGAGCTGCTCGTAAGCAGGGCAGACAAGGCTATGTACTATGGAAAGCGAAATGGAAGAGGCAGACTTGTAATGGACAGTCCTTCACTTAATATAGATGATTAGTATATAGAACTTATAATGTACAGATAAAAAGACAATTTTTATAAAAAATATAGTTGTATACAAAAAAAATTTTTATTATAATATTACTATCATCAAACAGAGGAGTAAAACAGTGGGATTTATAGATAATATCAAACAAAGAGCGAAAAAAGACAAAAAGAAAATTGTACTTCCTGAAACTGCCGATATGCGTACCTTGGAGGCTGCTCATAAGGTTTTGGCTGAGGGTATTGCGGATGTAATTTTGATAGGTGATAAGGCTGAGATTAAGAAGAAGGCTGAAGGACTTGATTTGTCAGAGGCTAAGTTCGTAGATCCTTATAATTGTGATAAATTAAATGATTATGTGGCTTTACTTGTAGAGCTTAGAAAGAGCAAGGGACTTACCCCTGAGGAAGCCAAGGAGCTTTTGCTCACTAACGTACTTTATTTTGGCTGTATTATGGTTAAGGCAGGAGATGCAGATGGTATGGTTGCAGGTGCAGTTAATTCATCTGCCAATGTTTTAAGAGCTGCACTTCAGATACTCAAGACAGCACCGGGAACAAAGCTTGTTTCAGCATTTTTCCTTGTTGTAGTTCCTAACTGTGACATGGGTGCTAATGGAACATTTATTTTCTCAGATGCAGGACTTAACCAGACTCCTAATTCTGAGGAGCTTGCAGCAATAGCTGAGAGCTCAGCAAAGTCATTTGAGCTTTTAGTTGAGGAAGAACCAATAGTCGCTATGCTTTCACATTCTACTAAGGGTAGTGCGAAGCATCCTGAGGTTGATAAGGTTGTTGAGGCTTGTAAGATTGTCAACAGAGAGTGTCCTGACCTTAAGTGTGATGGAGAGCTTCAGTCTGATGCAGCTATTGTACCATCAGTTGCAGCTTCAAAGGCGCCGGGAAGCAGTGTTGCAGGAAAGGCCAATGTGCTTATATTCCCGGATCTTGATGCAGGTAATATTGGTTATAAGCTTGTTCAGCGTCTTGCAAAGGCAGATGCATACGGACCTATAACTCAGGGAATTGCAAAGCCTGTCAATGATTTGTCAAGAGGATGTTCTGCTGATGATATCGTAGGTGTTGTGGCAATTACTGCTGTACAGGCACAGGCATTGAATGTATAATAAGAAATAAGAATGTATTTACATATAGGGCGGATTAGATTCGCCCTATTATAATGTATTTTATAAATTTATATATGAGAATTGGAGGATAATATGAAAATCTTAGTTATTAACTGTGGAAGCTCGTCACTTAAGTACCAGCTTATCGATTCTGAAACCGAGCAGGTTATGGCAAAGGGTATATGCGAGAGGATTAAGCTTGATGGTGTCCTTACACACCAGACAGCAGGTAAGGAAAAGATAAAGCTTGAGGCGGATATGCCGGACCACAGTGCTGCTGTTAAGATAGTGCTTGATAAATTGTTAGATCCTGTTGTTGGAGCAATTTCATCACTTGATGAGATAAATGCGATAGGTCACAGAGTAGTTCATGGTGGTGAGAAGTTCGCATCATCAGCACTTATTAATGACGAGGTATTAGAGGCTATAGAGGCATGTAATGACTTAGCACCATTACACAATCCTGCAAACTTAATTGGTATTCGTGCGTGTGCCAAGCTTATGCCAGGTGTGCCACAGGTTGCAGTTTTTGATACAGCCTTCCACCAGACTATGCCAGAATGTGCATATATATATGGAATTCCATATGAGTATTATGAGAAATATAAGATTAGAAGATATGGCTTCCATGGTACAAGCCATAGCTTTGTATCTAAGAGAACTGCTGAGCTTCTCGGTAAGGATATCAAGGATACCAAGATTATTGTATGTCATCTTGGCGGTGGTGCAAGTATATGTGCTGTAGAGGGCGGTAAGTCAATAGATACAACTATGGGACTTACTCCACTTGAAGGAATTACAATGGGTACGAGAAGTGGTAACATAGATCCTGCCATAATTGAGTTTATTGCAAACAAGGAAGGCAAGAGTATTCCTGAGATAATGAACATGCTTAATAAGGAGTCAGGTGTACTTGGAATATCAGGTGTTTCAAGTGATTTCCGTGATATCAATAAGGGTATGGCAGATAACAATAAGAGATGTGATATTGCAATGAATGTATTCTGTTATCAGGCAGCTAAGTTTATAGGCGGCTATGTTGCAGCTATGAATGGTGTGGATGCAGTTGTATTCACAGCAGGAGTTGGAGAAAACGATCCACTTGTAAGAAAGCTTACCTGTGACAGACTTAAATACTTAGGTGTTGAGATTGACGATGAGGCAAACAAATTAAGAGGAGAAGAGGTTCGTATATCTTCAGATAATTCAAGAGTACCTGTATATGTTGTGCCAACAAACGAGGAGCTTGCAATAGCCAGAGAGACAGTTGCACTCATATAATAATGTAATATAAATTTATATGTACACTACCTGATAATATAAATACAATTTT
>CAVELH010000174.1:0-4665 GCA_963616385.1 bacterium
ACACTATGGAAGGATGGAAGAAAAATGGAAGATAATAGAGAAAAGGATCCGCAGATAGAAGAACAGTTTATGGTTAAGCTTGCTGAGCTGCTTGAGATTGCCAAGAAGAAAAAGAATGTAATAGAGGACTCAGAGCTTATAAGTCATTTTGCGGGTTGCAAAGGTCTTGAGCTTGATGTTGACCGTATGAATGCAATACTTGATTACCTTGAGGCTCATAATGTAGATGTTCTTACTATAACAGATAAGGATGATGACGAGCCGGATGATGTGTTGCTTGAGATGGATGACGAGGTTGAGGATATAGATGTTGACAAGATAGACTTATCCGTTCCTGATGGTGTTGGAGTAGATGATCCTGTCAAGATGTATTTAAAGGAGATAGGTAAAGTACCTCTTCTTAGTGCTGAGGAGGAAATAGAGCTTGCAAAGCGTATGGAGGCTGGAGACGAGGCAGCTAAGAAGAAGCTTGCTGAGGCTAACCTAAGACTTGTTGTAAGTATAGCTAAGCGTTATGTTGGACGAGGAATGTTATTCCTTGACCTGATTCAGGAGGGCAATCTTGGACTTATCAAGGCTGTTGAGAAGTTTGATTACAGAAAGGGCTACAAGTTCAGTACCTATGCTACATGGTGGATTAGACAGGCTATAACAAGAGCTATAGCAGACCAGGCTCGTACAATCCGTATACCTGTTCATATGGTTGAGACAATTAACAAGCTTATCCGCGTTTCCCGTCAGCTTCTTCAGGAGCTCGGAAGAGAACCGCTTCCAGAGGAGATTGCTGAGGAGATGGATATTCCTGTAGAGAGAGTAAGAGAGATTCTTAAGATATCTCAGGAGCCAGTGTCACTTGAGACTCCTATCGGTGAGGAGGAGGACAGTCATCTTGGTGATTTCATTCAGGATGAGAATGTACCTGTTCCTTCTGAGGCTGCTGCGTTTACATTACTTAAGGAGCAGTTGGTTGAGGTTCTTGGAACATTGACAGAGCGTGAGCAGAAGGTGTTAAGACTTAGATTCGGTCTTGATGACGGAAGAGCAAGAACGCTTGAAGAGGTTGGTAAGGAGTTCAATGTAACAAGAGAGCGTATCAGACAGATAGAGGCAAAGGCTTTAAGAAAGCTGCGTCATCCAAGCAGAAGTAGAAAATTACGTGATTATTTAGAGGAAAATAGCTAAGATATAGAGATATGACGGATATAAAATTATCAAAGAGAATGAATGCAATAGTTGATATGGTTGAGGAAGAGACTGTTGCAGATATAGGCTGTGACCATGCGTTTGTCTCCATTGCCCTTGTACAGCGAAATATAGCAAAACGTGTCGTTGCAATGGATGTCAGAAGCGGGCCTGTCAATATAGCCAGAGACAATGTGCATGAACATAAGATGGATTCACGCATAGATGTAAGAATATCAGATGGTTTTGCAGCGTTAGATGAGCATGAGGCAGAATGTGCGATAATTGCCGGAATGGGTGGCTCACTTATGGTGGGTATTTTAGAACGTGGAAAGGTTCATTTAAAGAACAAAATAAGTCTTGTTCTTCAGCCGCAGTCAGATATACATCTTGTGAGAGAGTATTTACATAATGTGGGCTATGAGATTGTTCGTGAAAATATGCTTGTAGATGAGGATAAGTACTATACAGTTATGCGTGCGGTACCAGCTTTAACTACAGTTAGTCCGTACACTAAGGAAGAGCTTAAGTATGGCAGAATATTGCTTGCTGAGAGAAATCCTGTGTTAATGGAATATCTAAGCTATAAATATGATAAGAATGAGCATATAATGATAGAGCTGAAAAAGAGAAACACTGAGAAGGCTTTAGATAGAATAAACGAGCTTATTATGGAACAGCAGACAATAAAGTCATGTCTTGGACAGCAGTAGAAAGGACTGATTAGATTATGTTATGTCAGGATATTATTGATGAACTCGAACGTCTGGCACCTCCTGATTACGCAATAGAGTGGGATAATGTCGGATTGCTTGTGGGAAGAAGAGACAAGGAAGTAAAGAAGGTAATCATCGCTGTAGATGCTACTGAGGAGGTTTGCAATATAGCTATAGAGCATGGTGCAGATATGATTATCACACATCATCCTATGATATTCTCAAAGCTAAACAGAATTAATTCAGATACAGCCCTTGGACGTAAGCTTATTTCATTGATTGATGCAGGAATATCGTGCTATGCTATGCATACAAATTTCGACACCATAGGTGGAATGGGAAAGCTTGCCGCTAAAATGCTTGGCTTAGAGAATATGGAGGTTCTTGAGGAGACGAAGGATGGAGAGGGAATTGGTGAGATAGGAACACTTCCTTTAGCGTCATCTCTTAAGGAGCTTGCTGTCAATGTAAAGGATGTATTTTCAGTTGACAATGTTATGATATTTGGAGATACAGATAAAGAAATAAGAAGAGTGGCTATATGCCCTGGTTCAGGAAAGAGTGTTATTGATGAGGCGTACCGTAAGGGTGCAGATTGCCTTATTACGGGTGATATAGGTCACCATGAAGGAATAGATGCTGTCGATATGGGGCTCACAATCATAGATGCCTCACATTATGGCATAGAGAAGATATTTATAAAATATATAAGTGATTACCTTTATAATTACAGCAAGGATATAGACATAGAAGAAATTGATGTAGGTGAGCCTTTTGTAGTTTTATAGTTAGTTGATTTAAGTTTATAATGGGGGTGCTTGGTTATGGAACAGATACAGATAACAATGGGACATGAAAAATATAATATTGATAAGTTCTCCACAGTGGGAGACTTTATTGATATGGTTGCACCGGGCAAAAAATATGATTATATGCTTGCCAAGAAAAACCATAAGCTCTGCGAGATAGGAACTGTGCTTGAGGAAAGCTGTGAGCTTGAGCTGGTGGGTAAGAACACAGTTATGGGTATGGATACTTATAAGAGAAGTCTTACATTGCTCATGGTAAAGGCATTTGCTGATATACTTGGAAGCAAGACAAATCATAGTGTGAGTGTAATGTATTCCATGGGTAATGGATATTACTGTAAGCTTATATCAGATAAACATAAGGTTACGGATGAGCTTATAGATAAGGTTAAGGATAGAATGCATGCTATAGTTGATGCTGATGAGATAATTATTAAGTCATCAGTGGGTACTGAGGAAGCTATAAAGAGATTTGCAAACGAGGGACTTTCCGGTAAGGAAAAGCTGTTTAAATTCAGAAGAGTTTCAAAGGTTAATTTATATAGTCTGGGCGGATATGAGGATTATTTCTACGGATATATGGCTCCGTCTATGGGTTATATAAATGTATTTGACCTTATCCGTTATGATGAGGGATTTATACTTATGGCACCACTGAAGGAAAATCCTGCTGTTTTACCTCCTTTTGTACCAAGGGAGAAGCTTTTTACAGTGCTTAAGACTTCGGACGAATGGGGACACATGCTCGATGTTGCCAATGTTGGAGATTTAAACGAGAGTATAACTCATGGTGATATAAGCGAGCTGATGCTCGTTCAGGAAGCATTGCAGGAAAAACAGATAGCCCATATTGCCGATATGATACAGGAGGGTGAGAAGAAGATTGTGCTGATAGCAGGACCTAGTTCGTCAGGAAAGACAACATTCTCGCACAGGCTTAGTATACAGCTTAGGGCACATGGATTAAGACCATATCCTCTGGCTCTTGATAATTATTTCAAGGATAGAGAATTTACACCTAAGGACGAGAATGGAAACTATGATTTTGAGTGTCTTGAGGCAATGGATCTTGATTTGTTCCGCTCAGATATGGCTGCACTTCTTGCCGGCAAGGAGATAGAGGTTCCTAGATTTAATTTCACACTTGGCAAGAAAGAGTACAAGGGAGATAAGCTTAAGCTTAATGATGGAGATGTTCTTGTTGCTGAGGGAATACATGCACTTAATCCAGAGATGTCGAAGGGGCTTCCTGATGACAGCAAGTTCAAGATATATATAAGCGCACTTACGCAGCTTAATATTGATATGCATAACCGTATACCTACGACTGATGCCAGACTTATAAGGCGTATCGTGAGAGATGCCAGAACAAGGGGCAATGATGCCAGAGGTACAATAGCTATGTGGCAGTCTGTAAGACGTGGAGAGGAAAAGTACATCTTCCCATTTCAGGAGGAGGCAGATGTTATGTTTAATTCAGCACTTATCTATGAGCTGAGTGTAATAAAACAGTACGCTGAGCCACTTCTGTTTGCAGTACCACATGATTGCGAGGAGTATTACGAGGCTAAGAGATTGCTTAAGTTCTTAGATTATTTCCTTGGGTTAGAGGTTACCAATGTCCCTCAGAATTCGATACTTAGAGAATTTGTCGGAGGCGGATGCTTCGACGTATAAAAATGTGTAAGTCAGACGATAAGCCGGGTTATGTCTGGAGTGATTATCTATCTAGACCTTATGTTGCCATAAGGTTCAAGCGACCTACCGAAAGACACAGCGGGCAGCTGTATGGTCTTTACTGTTTGGTCTTGCTCCGGATGGGGTTTACAGAGCCTACCCTGTTACCAGAATAGCGGTGAGCTCTTACCTCGCCTTTCCACCCTTACCATACGAGATGGCGGTTTATTTCTGTTGCACTGGCCTGGGAGTTACCTCCACCGGACGTTATCCGGCATCCT
>CAVELH010000175.1:0-4628 GCA_963616385.1 bacterium
TATTAATTCTCTTCCAGTAGAGCGACATGAAAATTGTAGGTCCGAACGCACTACCGAGACCTGCCCACGCATCAGATACAAGAGCCATAATGCTTGAGTTAGGATTCCATGCTATGATATAAGCAATAATTGCTATAGCAAAAACTGTGATTCTACTTGCAATCATAATGCTCTTATCACTCATTTTCTTAAAGAATACTCCTGCAATAAGGTCATTTGCAACCGATGAAGACGATACCAATAACTGTGAGTCCGCAGTTGACATTATAGCTGCAAGCACACCACAGAGAAGTATACCCCCAATAAGAGGGAGCTTAGTGTCAACAAGAAATACCTTATTAATCATCTCAATAAATACATTCTCATACTCTGAATGTTCTGTTCCAAGTACTGTAGGATAGAGATATGCTCTTCCTATAACTCCGATTATACAAGCTACAGCAAGTGACAGAAGTACCCATACTATAGCTATCTTTCTTGACTTTGCAAGCTCCTTATCATCACGTACAGCCATGAATCTTACAAGAATATGCGGCATACCACAATAACCAAGTCCCCAGGCGAGCTGTGAAGCAATGCTTATTGGTGATATAGGCTTTCCGTTCTCTGAAAAGATGTTAAGGAAATCCTTTGCATCAACAGTAAGTCCGCTATCTATAAGATTAGGGATTATCTGTCCTGTTCCCATAAGCATAACAGCAACTATAGGTACAGTAAGTATTCCTATAAGCATAAGTGTTCCCTGAACAAAGTCTGTGTTACATACAGCTATAAATCCGCCAAGGAAGGTATACGCAAGAATTACTACCGCACCAATTGTAAGAGCAATATGGTAATCTATTTTCATAACTGATGAAAAGAGCTTACCGCCTGCCGCAAACGCTGAAGCAGTATAAACAAGGAAGAATACAACTATAACGATGGCGGAAATAGTTTTAAGTATGTTCTTGTTATCGTGGAATCTGTTGCTTAAGTATTCCGGTATTGTCATGGCATCTCCAGCCTTTATTGTGTATCTTCTAAGTCGTCCGGATACAAGCAGCCAGTTAAATACTGTTCCTAAAAATAGCCCTATTGCAATCCATGCCTGATTAGCACCAAACGCATATATACATCCCGGAAGTCCCATAAGAAGCCATCCACTCATATCTGATGCCTGTGCTGACAATGCAGCTACCCAGCCTCCCAAATTTCTTCCTCCGAGGAAATAATCATCTGCGTTCTTGTTCTTCTTTGCACTTGTAATACCTATGAGGAGCATTCCCACCATATATATTACAAATGACAATATTATCCATATGTTCATTTAGTCTTTAGCCTCTATCACAATCAGGTATCCTTCTTTAATTGTAATAAGACCTTCCTCCTCTCTCAACTCATTGCTTATACCAATGGTCTGTTCTTTTATTATAGTAGCGTCATCAAGATTGTACTCGAATCCCTTAATGGATATTCCTGTAACCTTATCCGAAAATGGAATACATGATACATAACGTCCATATTGTTCATCTCGCCTTATCTTTAGCTGCTTATCTATCATTCTTATACGATTGTTTTTATCAACAATCGCTGCCATAACTCCCTCGTCAAGGCAGATTTTAAGCAGGTTTATATTCCCAAGCATGTGGTCCATTCTTGTCCCCATAGCACCTACTATTATTATATTGTCAGGCTTTCTTTTTAGTGCCTCTAAAACTGCAACATGAGTGTCCGTAAAATCCTTTTTGGGGTTTAAAACAATGGCACCAGGGCTACCTGCATATATAGCTCTGATGCCGCTATCTACGGAATCAAAATCTCCTACGACCAAATCAGGTTTTATGTCCAGCTCGTGTAATGCATTAAGTCCCTTATCCACACCTATTATATAAGCATCCCTGTTGTCTGCAAGTATGTTCTTAAGAAGTGTGTTATCCATCGCACCACCAGTAACTATAACTACCATATTATCTGTCAAGTGCCTCCTGAAAAGCCTTAATATTAGCAGTCTTATCACCCTTGAATACCGCAGAGCCCGCAACTATGACATTAGCTCCCGCTTCAAGCACTGCGTCGACATTATCTATTGTGATACCACCATCAACCTGTATATTAAGCTCAGGATTCTTCTCATTTGCCCACTCTCGAACACATTTTATTTTGTCAAGTGCTATAGGCATAAACTTCTGACCTCCAAAGCCCGGTCTTACGCTCATTACAAGAATCATATCTACCTTATCAACATAAGGCTCAACAACATCCACGGATGTCTCAGGGTTGATTGCAATACCAACCTTAAGTCCGCAATCCTTTATATAATCTATTGTCTCCTGCAAATCCCTGCATGCCTCATAATGAATCGTTAGCATATCTGCTCCTGCATCCTTAAATGCATCTATATATCTTATTGGATCTACAATCATAAGATGTACATCAAAGAAGCTGTCTGTTATCTTTCTGATACATTTGATTACCGGTGGTCCAAACGATATATTCTTAACAAATATACCATCCATAACATCTAAGTGAAACCACTCTACACCAGCCTCATCAAGTACCTTTGCATTTCTTTCAATATGATTAAAGTCGATTGACAATAATGATGGTGAAAGAATATTCTTCATACTACCATCTCCTTTTTTCTTTTAGTTCCTCATATATCTGTTTGTAGTTGTCATATCTAAGTCTGCTTATAGCTCCGTTATCAAGTGCAGCCTTAACCTCGCAGTCCGGCTCATTGATGTGTACACAGCCGTTAAATCTGCAATGTGGACTGTAGATGGCAAATTCATTATAGTAATCCTTAAGCTCATTTGCTTCCATCTCATCTACATACAGAGAGCTGAATCCTGGCGTGTCCATAATATATGTTTCCTCACCTATATACATAAGCTCCGAATGTCTGGTCGTGTGCTTTCCTCTTTTTATCTTGTCACTTATCGCACCAGTCTTAGCCTTTGCATCTGGATTCAATGCATTTAGAAGCGATGACTTTCCAACCCCTGAAGGTCCGGCAAAAACCGTTGTCTTGCCCTGTATCATATCATGGAGTTTCTTTACACCATCGTAGCCTTCTTTATCCTCATAGGTGGATGTAACTATAACCTTATATCCACAATTTTCATATATTTTTTTTATCTCTTGTACGGAATCATTTTCAACTAAATCTGATTTGTTAAGGCAGATATGTGTAACAACGTCCTGCCTGTCCATCATAATAAGAAATCTGTCAAGCAAATTATAATTAGGCTCAGGGTGTGCCAGAGCAAATATAATTACCGCCTGATCTACATTCGATACAGCCGGTCTTATAAGCTTATTCTTCCTTGGTAGGATATCTACAACATTACCCTTAAGCTCCTGCTCATCTATAATGTCCATCTCGACATTATCTCCAACCGCAGGCTTAATTCCCTGATTTCTGAATGCTCCCTTTGCCTTACATTCAAATATTCTATCATCGTGTAGGTGGATATAATAAAATCCACCTACACCTTTAATAATCTTTCCTTCCATTAAATCAGCACCCTACTGTTCTGCTGTGAAATTCAAAGTTGGACTGGTGCCTCCAAAAGCGCCTGTCACATCAGTACCATTTTCATCTGTAATCTTCAACGATGATGAACCAGATGCCTGTGACAATCCAGTTTTTGAACCAGATACCTGAATAGAAGCCCCTGGCGTCAGAGCATTAAATGATACTCTGTTAATTTCTTCACCATTAAACAGAACTACTATTGTAACACTATGTCCTTCCAAATCTCCTCCGCCATATGATACTGTACTAGAAACGGATGCTGTATATGTCGTAGCCTTAGGCTCCGGGCCATCACTTATTACATAATCTACTGTAGTTCCCTCATCAACCATTGTTCCGCTTACAGGGTTCTGGCTTATAACACTTCCTGCTGGAACTGTATCACTGTAGCTGTGTGATGTTGCACCTGCTGAAAGCTTAGCCTGATTAAGTGAGTTTATAGCCTTAGCCTCAGAAAGGTTTACAATGCTTGGTGTCGCAACCTGCTTAACCTCTGAGCCATTACTTACTGTGATAACTACATCCGAACCTGCTGGTGCCTGTTCTCCACCCTTAGGCTCCTGAGAGATAACGTAATCCTTCTCAACATCCTCATCAAAGTCATATGCATGAACTACATGGAAGCCTGCCTCCTCAAGAAGTGTTACAGCTCTTGAGTCCTCAAGTCCTGTGACATCAGGTACATCCTTAGCCTCAGCTCCTGCACTTATCTTAAGAACTATCTCATCGTTAATATCAACCATCTCATCCTTCTTGAAGTTCTGGTCAAATACATAGCCCTCCTGAACGTCCTCATTAGCCTCCTGCTCAGTCTTTATGTTCACAAATCCAAGGTCCTTGAGCATCTTAACCGCTGCATCCTCTGAATAGCCTGTGACATCTATCATTGCAACCGAATTTGCAGCTTCTGTTGTTGTACTATGCTTCTTATTTCCGAACTTAAACCATCCCATCAGGTTACCAAGTACAACCATAACAACAATGGCAAGTATTATTGCAGTTATAACACCGGCTATTGTCACAGCCTTCTTAAGTCCCGGATCTAACTCCTGATTATCGTCATCTTCCTCGTAATCATCACTGTCATCATAATCCTGAACCTTCTTAAGAC
>CAVELH010000176.1:0-4622 GCA_963616385.1 bacterium
CTTCAACATTGGCTATTACTGCAAAGGCAAAGGAACTCAGAGCGCAGGGAATCGATGTAGTAGGGTTTGTTGCTGGTGAACCTGATTTTAATACTCCGGATAACATCAATAAGGCTGCTAAGGCTGCTATTGATGCTGGGTTTACGAAGTATACACCTGTGTCTGGAATAATTGAATTAAAAAAGGCAATAGCAGATAAGTTTGCTTCATTTAATAAATTGAAGTATGAGCCTGACCAGATAGTTGTAAGTAATGGTGGTAAGCACTCACTTACTAATGCTATTACAGCGATTGCCAATCCTGGTGATGAATTTATGATTCCTGCACCATATTGGTTAAGCTATCCAGAGATGGTTAAGCTCGCTGATGCAGTTCCTGTAGCAGTTACAACTAAGAAAGAGAATGGCTATAAGGTAACTGTAGAAGAGCTTGAGGCTGCTTATACAGATAAAACCAAGGCTTTGATATTAAATACACCTAACAATCCAACAGGTAGTGTTTATACAGAGGAAGAGCTTAGAGCTATAGCTGATTTTGTTATAGAAAAGGATATATTTGTTATAGCTGATGAGATGTATGAGTATCTTATTTATGGAGATAAGACTCATGTAAGTATAGCATCCTTTAATGATGAGATATATAAGAGAACAATTACATGTAGTGGATTATCTAAGAGCTATGCCATGACAGGCTGGAGAATCGGTTATGCCGCTGCTCCAATTGAGATTGCTAAGCTTATGAGCAGCGTACAGAGTCATCAGGCATCTAACCCTAACTCTATTGCACAGAAGGCAGCTTACGAGGCTATAACAGGTCCTCAGGATACTGTGAAGGATATGGTTGCTGAGTTTGAGGCAAGAAGTGTATATCTATATGATGCTATATCTAAGATGCCATATTTAGATTGCATTAAGCCGGACGGAGCATTTTATGCGTTTGTTGACTGCTCAGCTCTTGTTGGCAAGAAATATAAGGGTGAGGAGATAAAGAATGCAGCTGATATAGGAAGAATTCTTATTGAGGATTATAATGTAGCTGTAATACCTTGTGATGACTTTGGTATTGTTAACCACATCCGTTTATCATATGCTATCTCAATGGTACAGATAAAAGAGGGCGTTAAGAGAATTAATAAGTTCCTTGCAGCTCTTTCATAAAAAGGAATACTGATATGATTACTTTCAAACGTGAATGTGTTAAGCCTATGTATGATTCTAAGGTGATATCTGTTTATAAGGATTACTTAAAGACACCGGATGGAAACACTGTTGTATATGATTACATACATCATAAGGCTGGCGGTGGTGCAGGCACATTGCTTGTAGATGAGGACGAGAATACATATCTGGTCAGGTTATACAGGAATTCTATAGATGATTTGTCACTTGAGATGCCGGCTGGTGGATACAGCAATCCGGATGAGTCTGGTGATGTATGTGCCAGAAGAGAGGCAGAGGAGGAAACCGGACTTAGACCTACGAGGATGTATCATGTAGCCAATATAGTTTCGTCAATAGGTACATTTGATGAAAAGACAGACATCTACATAGGAACAGAAATTGTGAAGGGTGTTAAGAAGCTTGATGAGGATGAATTTATTGAGGTAGTTAAGCTTCCTGTATCAGAGGCAATCGATAAGATATATAGTGGTGAGATTGTTGATGGTAAGACAGTTACAGCGCTTTTTGCATATGAACATATGAAACGTGAAGGAATAATTAAGTTATAAAAATCATAATAAATAGAGAGAGGTTTAATGCCTTCTCTCTATTTTTTTGGTGAGGTGACTAATTTGGATATACGCAAAAAAACAGACATGATAAATGTCATGATATTTGTCGGTGCAATTATAATAGCTACCTTTGTTGTGAATTTTATGCTTCGCCAGAATAAGGATTTTGAATATCTTAATCTGTCGGTCTATAATTACGTAGGTGAAAATGTACTAAGTGTTCCGGTTGTTGCCTTTATATTTTTCAGAAGATTAAAACAGTTTGTTATTATATATGCGGTCATGAAATTATTAAAAAATGAGATGCTTTTGTACGCTATAATTGCATTTCTGGGTGCTATGTATGGTGTTCTTTCCTGTGTGCAGGTATACTATGACGGGCTTAACGGAGTTATTCTTTTGCTGTTATATGTAATGCCACATTATATATTATATATTTTTCTGATTATAAAAACGTCAGCATTTATAAGATATGGGAGTGGAGAACACAGATATGCACGATTTTTTACATTTGCATTAGTTATTTTAATCGTAGGGGTAGGTTTGGAGAGTATAATTTCAAGATTTTTTTTGACTAATTTTTATCAATATATGGGAAGGTTTTAAGATTAATTACCTTATATTGTAGTCAGATTAATTTTTGGCTAAAATAAAGCAAAAAAGCGTAAAAATTATGTTTGATTTTGTTTAAATTACTCTATATAATGGTTATTGTAAACAAGATTACTTATAATGTTTTACATAAATATGAGGGATACAAAGAGGTTGTTTTTTATGGATAGCTACGTTGATAAATATATGGAATATCTTATGAATGTCAAGCATGCAAGTGCTAATACCATGACATCATACAAGAGGGATTTGAAGAAGCTATGTCAGTATATCAAATCTATAGGTATTGCTGATGTGAATGACATCAATGCTACAGACCTTAATACATATGTCATATATATGGGTGAGCAGGGAATGTCAACAGCGACGATATCGAGAAGCATAGCAAGCATCAAGTCTTTTTTTATGTTCCTGTTTAAGAAGAACATAGTGAGGGATGACTGTGCAGAACAGTTAAAGGCTCCTAAGATAGAGAAGAAGCTTCCTGAGATACTTACCGTAGCTGAGGTTAATCGTTTGCTAGAGCAGCCTTCTAAGAATACCCCTAAGGAGATTCGTGACAAGGCAATGCTTGAGCTCTTATATGCAACCGGTATGAGAGTGTCAGAGCTTATATCGCTTAGATTAGATGATGTTAATCTTATGATGAGCTATATACTGTGCAGATACACTAACAAGGAGAGAGTTATTCCTATTGAGAATGCAGCTAAGGTGGCTCTTGAGCAGTATATCAAGGGAGCGAGAGATAGCATGTGCGACAACAGCGAGTATCTCTTTACTAATCTTAAGGGACAACCTATGACAAGACAGGGCTTCTGGAAGCTTATCAAATCATACGCTAAGAAGGCAGGAATAGATAAGGATATAACACCGCACATGATAAGACATTCATTTGCTTCACATCTTGTGAGCAATGGTGCAGATTTAAAGGCGGTACAGGAAATGCTTGGACATTCAGACATTTCTACAACTCAGATATATTTAAAGAGCAGACAGAGCAGAATAAAGGAAGAATATGACAGGGCACATCCTAGAGCACATTCAATGGCATAAGAATTAACGATTATAATAATGGCAGTCATTACACTGAATACATATGTATGTGATGTGTAACGACTGCCATTATTGCCAGTACTAATTATTAATATATATTTTCTTCAGATTGTCTATTTTGGCACTTGCATTTGCCATCATAAGGTCAAGCAGAGTTATTGCACACATGGACTCAACAACGACAACAGCTCGCGGCCCTATTATTGGATCGTGTCTGCCCTTTATCTCTATGTCTACATTTTCATGTGCATTATTAACTGTATGCTGCATTTTGTATATGGAAGGGGTAGGCTTAAATGATGCACGAATCCTTATGTCAGAGCCATCACTCATTCCCCCTAGTATGCCGCCGCTATGGTTGGTGAGCTTTGTCACGTTGCCGCTGCCTGCGGTGAAATTATCGTTGTTCTCAGAACCTCTCATTTTCGATACGGCAGTTCCGTCGCCTATCTCGACAGCCTTAACTGCACCGATTGACATTATAGCCTGAGCGAGAAGAGCATCGAGCTTGTCAAATACGGGTTCACCTACACCTACAGGAGTTCCTTTGATAATACATTCAACTGATGAGCCGATTGAGTCGTTATCAGCCATAACCTTCTCTAATAATTCGGATGCGTTTTTGGCACATACTGCATCTGGCATATAAAGAGGATTGTTCATAATCTCATCTTTGCTAAAATTATTGTAATCTATCACACAGTCACCTATAGAGCGTGTATATGCGGTGAGAGTGACTCCAAGCTCGCCTAAAACCTTGGATGCTATTGCTCCGGCGGCAACTCTTCCTATTGTCTCACGTCCGGATGAACGTCCGCCACCGCGGTAATCCCTGAAGCCGTATTTTTCATCAAAACAGTAATCTGCATGACCGGGACGATAGCAGGTGGCTATATTGCCGTAATCCTTTGAATGTTGGTCTGTGTTATAGACAACGAGTGAGATAGGGGTTCCTGTTGTTTTGCCATCAAATACGCCTGATAAAATCTGAACGCTGTCTGCCTCATTTCTCTTAGTTGAAAATGCACTTTGTCCGGGCTTTCTTCTGTCCAGAAAAACCTGTATGTCATTTTCACATAAATTAATTCCCGCCGGGCAGCCATCTACAACAACACCTAATGCCTTGCCGTGTGATTCACCCCAGGTTGTTATTTTGAATATATTGCCAAATGTTGAACCTGCCATAATAGTTGTCCTTTCATCTAAAGTGAGTATAATATATGAT
>CAVELH010000177.1:0-4515 GCA_963616385.1 bacterium
GCTCAGCTTTAAATATATTTACGACATATGGAAATGTTCTCGTAAAGCTGGGATTCATCCAGATTACTGATGCCGGACTTATTAAGGCATTATATGTATTTTTAAGAATGATGCTTATAATATTTATGTCATCCATTCTTATGTATACTACAACACCAACTGAGCTTACTGACGGTTTGGAAAAATGCTTTCATTTGAGTGGAAATGTTGCTATGTCAATTACTATTGCCCTTCGTTTTGTATCGGTGCTATCCGAGGAGCTGTCGCGGATAATGAGAGCTCAGGAGGCAAGAGGGGCGAATTTTCACAGTGGGGGCTTGGTCAAGAGAGTAAAGAGTCTTAGTACAGTTATCGTTCCGTTGTTCCAGAATTCGATAGACAGAGCTGGCAATCTGGGTGATGCGATGGATGCAAGATGTTATACTGGTGGAAAAGGGAGAACAAAGCTTAATCCTCTGGTGTATAAGGGTTGGGACGTAATAGTTTATATTGTGCTTATAATATTAACAGCGGCGTGTATATGGCTGGCTGTTGCATTTTGATGATAAACATTTGGAAGGATATATTACATGAAGAGAGTAAAATTAACGATAGCTTATGATGGAACAAATTATTGTGGATGGCAGATACAGAATAATGGGATAACAATAGAAGAGGTCATAAACAGGGAGCTTACAAGGCTTCTCGGTGAGGAAATAAAGGTAATCGGTGCAAGTCGTACGGATTCAGGTGTTCATGCACTTGGAAATGTTGCGGTATTTGATACTGAGACCAGAATACCAGCGGAGAAGATTTCGTTTGCCTTAAATCAAAAGCTTCCTGATGACATAAGGATAACTAATTCCTGTCAGGTCGCTGATGATTTTCATCCGAGATATTGTGATACAATAAAGACCTATGAATATAGGATATGGAATGACAGATTTCCTAATCCGCTGGTCAGACTTTATTCTAAATTTGTGTATTTCAATATTGATATCGAGAGGATGGAGAAGGCAGCAGCGTACCTTGTAGGGGAGCACGATTTTAAGTCATTTTGTACTCCGAGAACTCAGGTTGAGAGTACCGTGAGGACTGTCACCGAGATATCCTTCTTCAAGGAAGGAAACATGATAACCATGAGAATTAAAGGTACAGGCTTCTTATATAATATGGTAAGAATTATCATGGGAACTTTACTTAAGTGCGGAATGGGAATGTATGAGCCTGAGTATGTTAAGGAGATATTAGATGCGTGTGACCGCGCAAAGGCAGGACCAAAGGCAGAGGCTTGTGGTCTTACACTGATGGGTATAGAATATCTGTGATAAAGGGAGAAATGAGCACATGGTAGTACATCCGATAGAGCCGGTATATAATGAAGAGTCAGAGATTTTGATACTTGGAAGCTTTCCTTCGGTTAAGTCAAGGGAGCAGGGCTTTTTCTATGGACACCCGCAGAACAGATTTTGGAGGGTGCTTGCACAGTGCTTTGAAGATACTGTTCCAGAGAGTATTGATGATAAGAAAGCATTTTTAATTAAGCATCACATAGCTGTGTGGGATGTAATTCATTCCTGCGATATAACAGGTTCATCTGACAGCAGTATTAAAAATGTTGTCCCAAACAATTTGCAGGATATTCTTTCGACAGCTAATATAAGACAGATTTATGTAAATGGCAAGAAGGCTTTGCAGTTATATAACAGGTATACAGAACCGATTATCAAAAGAAATGCTATCTGCCTTCCATCTACAAGTCCCGCAAATGCCGCGTGGAATATGGAACGCCTTGTAAATGAATGGATGCAGATAAAAAAAGGCTAAAAATGGTTACATTTTCTAAAAAAAGCGTTGACACGCAAGTGTGCGTATAATATAATATTTAACTGTGTATGAGACCAAAGCCCCGGTGTCATACCAATTTTGATAAATGTTATATACCGTTTCGGACATTTCGGTTGAATATTTATTTTGTACAAATTTTGATTATTTTAAGGAGGAACCACAATGAAGAGCTTTATGGCAAGCCCATCAAACATTGAAAGAAAGTGGTATGTAGTTGATGCTACTGGACATACATTAGGCCGTTTATCATCTGAGATAGCAAGTATTTTAAGAGGAAAGAACAAGCCAACATTTACACCACATATTGATACTGGCGATTACGTTGTTGTAGTAAACGCTGACAAGATTAAGGTAACAGGTAAGAAGATGGATCAGAAGGTTTACTACCATCATTCAGATTACGTTGGTGGTATGAAGGAGCAGACTTTAAAAGAGAAGCTCGCTAAGAAGCCAGAAGACGTTATCTATCTTGCAGTTAAGGGAATGCTTCCAAAGGGACCTCTTGGTAGAGAGATGATTAAGAAGCTTCATGTTTATGCAGGTCCTGAGCACAAGCAGCAGGCACAGAAGCCGGAAGTATTAGAGATTAAGTATTAATAAGGGAGGAAACGTTCGTGGCTAAGAGTAATAGATTTTACGGAACAGGTAGAAGAAAAAGCAGTATCGCAAGAGTTTATCTTGTACCAGGAACAGGCAAGATAACTATTAATAAGAAGGATATGGATGAGTACTTCGGTCTTGAGACTTTGAAGGTAATCGTAAGACAGCCATTTGCAGCTACAGGTACAACTGGCAAGTTCGATGTTCTTGTAAATGTTCACGGTGGTGGATTTACAGGACAGGCAGGTGCCATCAGACATGGTATCTCAAGAGCACTTCTTCAGGCTGACGCTGAGTACAGACCAGCTTTAAAGAAGGCTGGATATCTTACAAGAGATCCTCGTATGAAGGAGAGAAAGAAGTACGGTTTGAAAGCAGCTCGTCGTGCACCACAGTTCTCAAAGAGATAATATTTGTGTTGCTACAAGCAGTGCAGAAACCAAAACAATACGCCAAGGGAATGTTTACATTCCTTTGGCTTTTTTTATGTTATCTATTTATGGAAACAATATATCTCATAAATTCTTTTTTGAAATAGAAAGCTCTATTTTTGTCAGATATAATTCTATGATAAATATTAGAATAAATTGGATGATAGGGTTTTGAATCCTTTGTCCTAATTTGTATGAATTGACCATTGGCGGTATGTAACATCGCACTTGGAGA
Organism: bacterium; assembly: GCA_963616385.1. Classification (GTDB taxonomy): domain Bacteria; phylum Bacillota; class Clostridia; order Lachnospirales; family Lachnospiraceae; genus Coprococcus_C. The sequence goes on from CAVELH010000177.1 coordinate 3,094, forward strand.
ACTTTGAAGCATTTGGTTAAATTGATTGCATATACTATAATAATCCTTTTCAAGTTGAACACATAATTCTGCATAAAGCGGATTAGATAAATCAATTTCTATGCAAGGCAAAAACATCCACTCTGATTGAGGTCCTTCCTTGCTTATAGGAACATATAATAAATGCTTTAATTTGGCGTATAATTTAGTTTGATAAAAATTTTTACCAGATAATATTTCATCTATTATTCTTGCTGTTTGTGTAATAAACATAGTCTCAAGAGGATTACCCAAACGATCACATTTGTTCGTCTTTAGTTCACCATCTTCAAAATCCAAAGTGGTATTAGAAAGATTTAGTCCAATAGTTAGTTCTAATAATTGTCCGGTACGACCTTTGTTTAATTTAAGCATTGTATCTTCAAAAATAGTTGGATTGAGATAAGCTTTAAAAGGTATATTGGCAAGCTGATCAATTTTTTGTTTTGCATCGTATAATTTCACTTGTTTTCCTCCTTGAAAAATTCATTAATTTCAATATCAAGCACATTAGCAATCTGATTAAGTACAGATATAGAAAGACTCTTATCACAACCGGTAGCCTCGATTTTTGAAAGATAGCTAACGCTGATCTTTGCTTGTTCTGCAAGTTGTACTTGTGTCAAATTTGCTTGCTCTCTGTAATATTTTATATTTGCACCTATAACATGGTATAGGCTAGTATCTGATTTAAATCGCATAATAAGACCTCTTTCACTATTTGTGAATATTATCTCATGGAACGTATTTTATATAAATTCACTTATTGTGAAAGTAAAAAGATGTAGACTTATTGGCATTAAGGGAGGGATAATCCGTAATGAATTCAATTCAAGAAGAAAAATATGAATATGATAAATTTATGATAGAACTAGTACATAAAGTACAAGAGATACAAGAAAACATTAATAAGCTTTCTGATGAAAATAAAAAGAGGCTTCAAAATGATATTATGAGAGCTTTCGTTTTAAAAGGCATAAAAGGTGTTTCGGAGTACTTCAATCAATGGAAATGAAATAAGGAAGAATTAAATGACACTGAGTATAATAACATATGTAATAGTATTTTTGTCGCATTTAAATATTTGGAAAATGCTTTAGAACAGTATTTATATACATTTCGCATAAATGCCAAACAGATTGGGCATGTATCTGTATTTATTCTATAATAGCATTATATCCCTTTTTGCATTAAAGAAAATTGATATGAAAGAAATTATAAGTGTTTAATTAGTAGTTACACTATTAGGGGCTATTATAATGGTAAGTCTCGACTGAGACAGTAGTAAAATTAAAAATACTAATAGTCAAATTGTTATCTTAATAATATTTTTCACCTATAATTTTCCGTATAATCTGGAATGTATACACTATTTTGGGAATCCTTTTTTGTGAATTTATATTC
>CAVELH010000178.1:0-4474 GCA_963616385.1 bacterium
GTCCTGGAACATGTACAGGACATGAGACAATAGAGATATGTATGGATTCTAAGCTTCGTGCAACAAGCAACTGCCCTAACAGACAGACATTTGTTGTTGAGGTTGATGAGGAAACAGGAGAGAAGAAGCTTGCTGACGCTGAGGATGGAATAGTATATACAGAGGAAATATGTCCACTCCACCCTGAGACTACAGAATTTACTATCATATCAAGTGCCGGTGCCGGTGGTTCTATAACACCTACACAGACAGTTGGGACAGGTGGCTCAGTAACCTTCTATATAACACCTGTGAGCGGATACAGCATAAGCGATGTTATCGTTAATGGAATAAGCGTAGGACCAGTTACAAGCTATACATTTACGGATGTTCAGGGAGATGCAACAATCTCTGCAAGCTTCACTGCTACAGGAGGTACACCAACTCCTACACCTACACCTGATCCGGGAACAACGGTAGCACCACCGCCGGATCCTACAACAGGAGCACAATAGAATAATATAAAAATTTGGGCTGTCGCGCTAATTCCTATAACATAGGCTTGGCTGCGGCAGCCCTTTAATCTATATAAAAAGTAGCTACTTGTTTGCTTATGATTTAGTCATTTTAGGCTTGAAGATTAATGAAGCAAGGTACGAGAAGATTAATGCTGCGGATGTACCGACAGCAGCCATCTTGAAACCGCCTCTGAATAGACCTATAAATCCGTCTGAGTCAACAGCCTCACGTATGCCCTTCCACAGGTTGTAGCCAAAGCCGGTGAGAGGAACTGATGCACCTGCACCTGCAAACTCTAGGAATGGTTCATATATGCCTACAGCGCCAAGTATAGCACCTGTGCATACAAGTATAACCATGACTCTTCCGGGCATAAGCTTGGTTGTGTCCATCAGAATCTGCGCAAGTACGCAGATTATTCCACCTATAATAAAAGCCTTTACATAATCCATAAATATATACTCCTTTACTCTTTTTTCTGCTCTATGACAAGAGCGTGTGCTGTACCCGGAATTGTCTGTCCCTCATTAAAGCTTACGGTTGAGAGAAGAGCACCGGTAGGAACGAAGAGAACTCTTTGCCAGATATGTTCCTTCATCTGATGAAGGATATAACCTGAGAGTGTAACAGCAGAGCAGCCACAGCCGCTTCCTCCACTGTGGGTATCCTGCTTATCGTTATCGTATATTTCAACACCACAGTCCATATGCTGTGAGGTTATATCATAGCCATTATCGAGAAGAAGCTTGATTAGAATTTCACTTCCTATTTTTCCAAGGTCACCTGTAATAATTTTGTCAAACTGGGTTGGCTTCATTTGCAGGTCTACCAGACATTGATATATTACATCTGCTGCGGCAGGAGCCATACATGCTCCCATATTCATGTTATCCCTTACACCGTAATCTACGATTTTACCCGTTGTTACTGAGGTTATATGAGGATACTGGTTCATAGGCTGCTCTGTATTTGTGGCAGATACAATAAATGCACCGCTTCCTGTGACAGTCCAGGTTGCACTTAGTGGTCTCTGATTTCCGTATTCAAGTGGAAATCGGAACTGCTTTTCTGCACTTCCGTAGTGGCTGCTTGTTACTGCGAGAGCATTTGTCGCATAGCCTGCCGCCACAGTCATGGCAGCGAGTGACAGAGACTCACCACATGTTGAGCATGCACCATATAATCCGAATACCGGTATATCAAAATCCTTTAATCCAAACGTTGTACCTATCAACTGACCTAACAGGTCACCACCAAAAATGTATCTGATATCTGATTTTGTTATACCTGATTTCGAGATTGCAGTCTGGCAGGCACGTCTGACCATCTCGGATTCTCCTTCCTCCCATGAATCCTTTCCGAATGCCGGATCTGGCTCAATCTGGTCGAAATAAGAGGCAAGTGGTCCCTGTCCTTCCATTTCACCTACTACAGACGCATGGCTTAATATGATTGGAGGATTGTCAAATTTTACAGTTTGTTTTCCTACAGCTTGTTGTTTCATAAAAATTACCTCCTTACACTATACCTGCTATTTTTAATATCCAATAAATTACACCGAGTACCCAGCTTGTAAATACACCAAATAAAATTACAGGTCCGGCTATGGTGAACACCTTTACACCCTTACCGAACACCTCGCCTTCCTTCTGGTATTCTATGGTTGGGGCGGCAACTGAATTGGCAAAGCCTGTAATTGGAACTAAAGCACCGGCACCGCCGAGCTTGGCAATTTTCTTGTAGACATTAAAGCCTGTGAGAATAACACTTAAAAGCACGAGGATAGTGGAGGTCCAGCTTGCTGCATCATCCTTGTTACAGTCAAAATAATTCATGGATAAGTCATAGATAGCCTGACCAATTATACATATAAGACCACCAACCCAGAATGCATTTGCACAATTTATAAAGCTGTTGTGCTTAGGGGTGATGGCATCTACATATTTGTTGTAGGCATCATCATTTTGTTTAACCTTCATATAAAATCATCCTTTCGATATAATATTATGGAAAATAAAGCAACTGCCATGTCGCTCCTAAAGCCTTTCCTATTGCCGCAGCTATAAGCACATAGGGAAGATAGTCACGAACCTTAAATCGTCTTGACAGAATTGGAAATACCTTCAAGGTCTCTGCAAGTGCTCCGGCAAGACAGCCTGTAAATATTCCTCCGAAGAGATTGAAAAAGCAAAAACCGGCAATGCCAATATTAATGTGGTACTGAAAAAGATAAATGATATTTCCAAGTGAAACACCCGATATGATAAGGGTTTCTATCAATCTGGCATGCTTGTATGCCTTATATTTTTCTGCAAGCTTCTCGAATACACCGAGCAGAGTTATAAAGGCTACATATCCCGCAGATATTGCTCCCCCTGCAAATCCGCAGAAACAGACAAACAAGCCATTTCTAATTAACGTCAATGGTCTCGTTGTTCCTTTCGCTGTTTACGATAATTGTCTGGTTTACATCATTCTCATACAGACGCATCTGAACCTGAAGGGGAGTAGGATCATCAGTTTTCTTTCTGTTTAAGCCGTGGTTGAAAAAGATTATCATACCCATTGCAAGACCTATTGAATACACGACAATTCCCAGCGAAAAGCCTGGCTGGGATGAAGCATCTGTATTTCCGGTGAACATGGTGTACAAATCAGATAATAAATCTATTGAACCTACATCCCCGTTATATGACATGATGGAGTAGGCTGTTCCGAAGAAAGCCAGAAGCATCAGAAAAAAAGCCTTTAGCTTTCCGTTTAGCTTATGAGCCTGATTCAGGTTGCGGTAATAGACAATAGTTTCTGGACATCCAATGCTGACAACGGTCACATTCTTATGCTTTGTGCTTATCACTTCAATAAGCTTTAAGATTGTTATCACAGACTGCTCCTGTTCATTGTCAGAAAATGTGAATAAAACAGTTTTCTTCACATCGTGTGAAATGTCTGCATCAAGACAAAATATTGTAGCGATATCTTCTATATGGACTTTTTTTGAAGATACAAGCGTGCTCTGTTCCAGTGCAATATATAAGTTTGTGCTTTCCATTTTTCATTCATCCTTTATTTGAATAGTTTATATTAGTATTTCTAATAGCAAAAAAAATATAATTAGAAAATATTGCAAATGTCAGGTTCAAATTTAAACGTGGTTATGATATACTAAAAAATAATTATGTTCATATTTTTGACAGGAGTTATACATTGATGAAGCTGGATGATATCAGAATAAAAATAAACAAAATTGATGACGAAATGAGAGACTTATACAATGAGAGACTTGAGTTCTCAAAGCAGATTGCAGAGGTCAAGCTTAGCAACGGAGACGAGGTGTTCAAGCCTGAAAGGGAGAGAGACATAGAGGAACGTTTTTCTGATGACGAAAATGGATATCTCGTATACATCAAGAAGATAATACAGCTTAGCAGAAAGCTTCAGTACAGTGAATTTATAAAGGCAAAGCATATTGATGAAGAGTATATGACATGGCTTAAATTAAATTCAGTTGATAACGAGAAAGCTCTTCTTAATGGAGGAATACTTAGTCTTACATTAAAGGGAGATAAGAGTGGCATGAGGGCTCTTAAGATAAATGATATTATCTCCGTTATCGCTGACACAGGTCTTGAGCTTGTTAGTCTGTCATGTGAGGCTGATACAGTAAATGTATCATTTGTGGTTAAGAATACAGAGAGAGATAAAAAAGAGGCAGGCTTACTGTCATATATGCTTTTTAAGGAGAGCATGAGAGATATCTGATAACAATCAAATATATATAATATCAAACAACAATAAGGAGGCATTATGGTAGTTAAAGACGGACATGTTGTAGATCCTGCAAGCGGTCTGCATGAGAAGGCAGATATACTTATATCAGGTGACAGAATAAAAAAAATTTACATTCACAGCAAGGGCGAAAAATGGGAAGGCGAAGACGAGCTTTGCATAAATGCTGATGGTATGTATGTAATGC
>CAVELH010000179.1:0-4356 GCA_963616385.1 bacterium
CAACACTCTCAGGCATAGTATGTATAGATGGTGCTCTGCCAGATATTATCACATCTCCATCTATTTCCTTGACCGTACTCATTTTAGATATAAATGCATTTGTACGGCACATATTATATATATTAAGTAGTGGTCTGCACAACGACAGATAATCATTAAATTCGTTTTCGAGAGCCCCCACAGCCTGTTCATCATTAATAAGTATATTAAGTGTATTATCCGTATTCGCCCCTACAGAATCAGATATCAATGCCGAGTGTCCCGGTGCAACAAATAACGTTCTGTGATATATACCATCCCTTAATTTGGAATAATGATATGGCTCAATAACCCCTGATAAATATATCGGAATCCAATTATTTAATATCTCTAACATATCATTAATACCGCGATTCAGACTATGAATTATTTTTATCCGGCAGCCGATGGAAACCAGCTTCATAAGTGCTTTTGACCAGCTCTTTTTAAACTTCTCATCCTCACAGAACCAATTCATTTCCTCATCAGAATATAATAAAACAGTAACAGGTTTATTGTCCTTACATATATCATTAAGGAATTTTTCTACAGCCTGACGTTTTCCCTTATTTCCATAATAAAAATGGCAATTGTCATTTTCAGTCGATATACTGACCTCTTGTTTATCAGTATAACTTTTATCTACATCTTTTACATCGCGGCTGTCATCATTAAACCAATCAATTATTAGTTTTTTTATATCATCGCTGTCCTCCGGAAATGACTGGTACGGACACACTACCTCAGCTATCAGCTTCCTCTGGTATTCCTCGTTTATATTTCTGGAAAAGAAATCGGCAACAGGCTCAATAAATGGCTGGTGCTTAGGTAGTCCCCTTTTTCCTGTACGAATCCTGCTTATATAAGATGGATCAAATGAAAGATATTTACCTAATGTGCTATTACTTACATTAGTAATCTTCATAATAAAGTCCAATTTCTCTGCTATCAATCCTCTTCACCACCCTGTCAAAATTTAACACAAAAATTATATATTATGTTTTAACATCAGTCAAGGCGTTGTGGCATGATTCGTGCCAGTTTTGTCATGGTTAATTCTTTAATACATATTGTCTATTAGTTGACACCATAATAAAATAACCGTGGGGACAAGCTTAGTACAAAATAGCATTTAAGGGGCAACTGATATGTCTGTGATATATACTGCATTGTAAGATGACATACAACAAACAAATCAGTAACGGGGAGAAATGTATAAAATACATGTCATATGCTTCTATATATCAATGCGACAATCTTTTGTATGCTATTTTGTATTAAGTAATAAAAAATTTTATTCTCTAAGGTTCATATAAGGTTGACTGGATATAATTCAAAATGTAAACAATGAAATCAACCGAAAGGACGTGAACATTATGAGAAGAAAAAATTTATTACCTTTACTTACAGCAACTATTATTGCAGCTTCATTATTAGGAGGTTGTGGTAACAAAACTACTGAAACAACAGAAACTGCCACTGAGCAAAATGCTTATGCAGGAAAAACTATATCCGGTGAAGTTACCGAGGTAACTGACAGTTCTGTAACAATAAAAACTGATGATACTGACGAGGAACTCACCGTGAATGTAACTGACGAAACATCTATAACAGGTCAGGTGATGTCTATGCCTGACAATAATTCTGACATCTCTACTCCACCAGAAATGCCTGACGGCGAGGCTCCAAGTGGCAACGCTTCCGACAACAGCTCAGATAGCCAGACTCCTCCTGAATTGCCTGACGGCGAAGCTCCAAGTGGTGAAGCTCCTAGCGGTAATGCTCCAAGCGGCGAGGCTCCTGACGGTGCATCTCCAAGTGATGAAGCACATGAACTTACAATTTCAGATATATCCGTTGGCGACAGCATAGAAATAACATTTGATGACAACGGGGAAGTTACAAATATATCCATAACAGCTTCAGATAATATGGGTAGTGCTCCATCCGGAGGCATGGGACAGCCTGGTGGTTCAGGAAACAGTACTGTAGAATCATATGACGCTGTTAATGAATACAACTCCGACGCAGAAATTGATGGCGAAAGCTACTCATCTACAGGAACGGACGAAAATGCCATTCATATAACTGATGGGGCAACTGTTTCTTTAAAAAACATAACTGTAAGTCGTGTATCAGCAGAAAGTAATGGTGGTGATAATTCAAGCTTCTATGGTGTAGGTGCTGCAATACTTAACACTGATGGAACAGCATATATAAGTGACAGCACTATAGACACTGATGCTGATGGTGCAGCAGGCGTATTTGCCTATGGCGATGGAGTTGTATATGTTTCAAATACAGATATTTCTACTACAGGCAATACCGCTGGTGGAATACACGTTGCAGGTGGTGGCACATTATATGCCAGTAACTTAAATGTTGAGACTCAGGGGGCTTCCTCAGCAGCTATAAGAAGTGACCGCGGTGGTGGAACAATGGTTGTCGATGGTGGAAGTTACACGTCAAATGGAACTGGCTCACCTGCCGTATACAGCACTGCTGATATAGCAATCAATGATGCAACCTTAACCGCAAATGGCTCTGAGGCAGTATGTATAGAGGGATTAAATTCTTTAAGATTGTTTGATACTGATTTGACAGGTAATATGTCCGATGACGAACAAAACGATTGTACCTGGAATGTAATCCTATACCAGAGTATGTCAGGTGATTCAGAAGTTGGTAACAGTACATTTGAAATGGTCGGAGGAAGTCTCACAGCTAATAATGGTGGTATGTTCTACACTACTAACACCGAATCAACCTTTATATTAAATGATGTTGACATAACTTATGCTGATGACAACGAGTTTTTCTTAAGATGTACTGGTAATAACAATCAGCGTGGATGGGGAAGCTCAGGCTCGAATGGTGCTGACTGCAAGTTTACAGCCATATCTCAGGATATGAAGGGTGATATTATCTGGGACAGCATAAGTACTCTCGACTTCTATATGACAGATGGAAGCACTCTTATCGGTGCTGTAACTGACGATGAAAGTTATGCCGGAAATGGCGGTGACGGATATTGTAATCTATATATTGAAAAAGGTTCAACCTGGACAGTCACAGGTGACAGCACACTCTCTGCTCTCTACTGTGCTGGTACTATAAAGGATAGCTCAGGTAACACCGTCACAATCAAGGGCTCAGACGGAACAGTATATGTATCAGGAACAAGTAAATATACTATTACCGTAGATGAATATAGCACCTCAGTCGATACATCTAACGCCTCTGAATGTAGCAGCTGGAGTGATTACGAGGTTGACATGACAAAGTAACTTATAAATATAATATATAAACCTATACGGATGGCAGTGTTCTAATTACCGATAACTGCCATCCGTATATTACTGCCTCATTTTTTATTCCTCATCATTCTTCGTATTGTATTGAATCTTTCTCTGTAATCTGTCTTATAACTCTACATGGATTCCCAACTGCAAGTGAATTTGGTGGTATATCCTTCGTTACAACGCTTCCGGCTCCTATAACGCAGCCTTCACCGATTGTAACACCGCCTATAACGACAACATTACTTGCAAGCCAGCAATTTGAACCAATGGTAATTGGCTTACCATATTCATCATCATACATAGTACCATCCTCTTTAAGTTTCATATTTCGTTCCTGATATCTTAACGGATGCATAGGTGTTGCAAGTGTACAATTAGGTCCTATAAATACATTGTCTCCAATATGAACCGGACATATATCAAGAACTGTAAAATTAAAATTAGCGTAACTGTTTTCACCAATACTCGTAAATACACCATAGTCAAAATATATTGGTCCCTGCAAATAAACACCACTTTTACAATCAGGGATTAATTCATGTAAAATATCACTTCTCCCCTTCTCGTCGGTATCAGGAAGCATATTATATTGTTGGCACAATCGATGTGCCTTGGTTCTCAGTTCGTATATTTCCTTGTCTGTAGGATCATATATTTTACCTGCAAGCATTTTGTCCATTTCTGTCATAATATCTTACCCCTTCTGTAATAACAATTACAATAATTCATACTGTAAAAATTCATATTTTAGCCTTGAACCCTCAGCAATCTCTGTTGGAAGCAATGCTCTGGCAACAAGCTTTATGTCATCTGTATCTATATCCGTTCTCTTAAGATTAGCATAATCTCCATCTATGCAGACTACCTCATAATACCATGTTTCCATATATATTATATCTCCTTTTTGTATATTATTTGTAATTAAAAGTAACTATATCATATATTAATATTTTCACTGTTTAAAACAGCCTCAAGTATATCGTTCTCAATACACTCATCAATTGCTGTCTTAAGTGCAAGAGTAAGCTTCTGCTTC
>CAVELH010000180.1:0-4321 GCA_963616385.1 bacterium
GGAAAAGGGCTCGCGATTGATAGCTAACAACAAAAAAGCATATCACGATTATTTTATAGAGGAAACCTATGAGGCAGGTATAGCTCTTGCCGGAACAGAGGTTAAGTCCCTTCGTATGGGTAAGTGTAGTATAAAGGAGTCCTTTATCGGCATAGACCATGAGGAGGTATATATATACCAGATGCATATATCACCATATGAGAAGGGTAATATATTCAACAAGGATCCTCTCAGAACAAGAAAGCTTCTGCTGCATAAGTATGAGATTAACAAGCTTATAGGCAAGCAGAAGGTTAAGGGCTATACACTTGTACCTCTTAAAGTATATTTTAAGGATAGTCTGGTTAAGATAGAGATAGGTCTGGCTCGTGGTAAGAAGCTTTATGATAAGCGTGATGATATTGCCAAGAAGGATATCAAGCGTGAAGCAGAGCGTGAATTTAAGATTCGCAATCTGGGATAAGGTATTGTAATTATATAAGAGGTGAATTATGAGTCAGGAAAAGGTAGATAAGTATAAAAAAGAGAAGAAAAACAGAACTAAGTATGTCAAGAGACAGCGTGCTAAAAAAATAGCAGGAATATTAGTTTTTCTTATGATTATAGGTTGTGCGATTGGATTTCCGTTAGGAAAGAAGCTGTATAAGGTTTCTGTGGAGCACAGAAAGGCAACAGCCACAGTTAATACAAATCTATATCCTTATTGGCTGCAACAGTATTGGGATGATAATTATTCCGGATACTGGTCAAGCGATGATACTGCATCTGCTACAGATGCAACAAGTACTGATGCGACTGGCACAGACGCAGCTAATTAAGGTTATAATATAAAACCAGGGGTTGTACTGGTTTCGACGGGGGTTTAGAAATTATAGGAGCCATCAGTGGACCAGAACCACTATAAAACATGGAATTAAATATAAACGCAGACGAAAATTACGCGTACGCTGCCTAATGGCAGCTGTCAGACCTAGATTCCCCGCGATTTAGGAATCTGGCATCAAAACTGCGGGAAACTCCGGAGCTTAAGCTTTGCGGTTTCGGAAAATTCATGAAGCTACCAAATGAGGCAGCCTGTCTATGGGCGGTCTTGTAAGGGAATGTTAAAACACAGACTGTGATGGGAGAATCTGTAATGGAAGAGCCTTCGGACGCGGGTTCGATTCCCGCCAGCTCCATTTTCGCGAAGTGATAACCCATATAAGGGGCATAGTTGCTTCGCGAAAATCGTTTATATAGACAACATATATGAACAAAAAATTTACAGTAAAGGAGAATATAACCATGGATTTTAATTGGAAGAAGTCAGGAATTTTTGCAGCAGGTGTTTTGTTTGGAACAGCAGGTATTAAGATTTTATCAAGCAGAGATGCTAAGAAGTTTTATACTAATTGTACTGCCGCTGTTTTGAGAGCTAAGAATTCAATTATGCACACAGCAACGGTTGTTCAGGAAAATGCCCAGGATATATACGCTGAGGCTGTACAGATAAATGAGGACCGCGAAAAGGAAGATGCAGATAAGGTGTATGATGATGCCGAAGCTGTAGAAGATACAGAAGCAGCAGAAGAAACAAGTACAGAAGCTTAAAAGAATGAGATGTGATATGTAATGAAGTTTTCCATAAAGCATGAAATAAAGGGTAGAATCCGTATTCATATTATGCAGAAGGCTATGTCTTATACTGAGGCTGACACATTGCAGTATTATCTCACATCTATACCATATGTTACAGATGCAAAGGTAAATGACAGAACATGTGATGCTATAATAGTATATACGGGATCGAGAGAAGAGCTTATAAATAAGCTTGTCAGTTTTACATACAGTAAAATAGAGGTTCCTGAAACATATATACAGAATTCAGGAAGAGCATTAAATGATGAGTATTTTGATAAGCTCGTTACTAAGGTTGTTCTTCACTATGGAAACAGATTATTTGTTCCATATCCTGTAAGAGCCTGTATAACAACCTTTAAGGCACTTAAATACATAAAAGCCGGTTTAAGTATGTTGTTTAAGCGTAAGCTTGAGGTTCCTGTGCTTGATGCGACTGCAATAAGTGTGTCACTTATACGTAAGGATATTAAGACTGCGGGTTCTGTTATGTTCCTGCTTGGCATAGGCGAAATTCTTGAGGAGTGGACACATAAGAAGTCAGTTGGTGACCTTGCAAGAAGCATGTCACTCAACATCAATAAGGTATGGCTTGTCAAGGATGGTGTTGAGGTTCAGGTTCCTATGAACTCTATCGTGGCAGATGATAAAGTTGTAATTCACATGGGCAATGTTATTCCATTTGACGGAGTTGTAGTTGATGGTGATGCGATGGTCAATCAGGCTTCCCTTACAGGCGAGGCAATTCCTGTACACAAGAGTGTTGAAGCTTCTGTGTATGCCGGAACTGTGCTTGAGGAGGGCGAGATAACCATATCGGTTAAGAATGCCGGTGGTAACAGCAGATACGAGCGCATAGTGACAATGATTGAGGAGTCAGAGAAGCTAAAGTCTGACTTGGAGAGTAAGGCGGAGCATTTAGCTGATAAGCTTGTTCCATATACTTTACTTGGAACCGGTTTGACTTATCTTCTTACCAGAAATGTAACAAAGGCTCTTTCTGTTTTGATGGTTGATTTTTCGTGTGCATTAAAGCTTGCAATGCCTATAACTGTTTTGTCAGCTATAAGGGAGGCAAGTACACATAATATTACTGTCAAGGGCGGAAGATTCCTTGAGCTTATTGCGGATGCGGACACAATAGTGTTTGATAAGACAGGTACACTTACGAAGGCAGAGCCTACAGTTGTAGAGGTTGTACCATTCTGTGACAGGACGCCGGATGAGCTGCTTAAGATTGCAGCCTGCCTTGAAGAGCATTTTCCACATTCTATGGCAAAGGCGGTTGTCGATGCTGCTAATGAAAAGCACCTTGTACATGAGGAGATGCACACTAAGGTAGAGTATATTGTCGCACATGGAATATCTACAACAATTGAGGGCAGAAAGGCAATAATAGGAAGCCATCATTTTGTATTTGAGGATGAGCAGTGTACGATTGATGATGAGTACAAGGAGAAATTTGATAATCTTCCGTTACAGTACTCTCATTTATATCTTGCAATAGATGGCAAATTATGTGGTGTAATCTGTATAGAGGATCCTTTGAGAAAAGAAGCCGGTGAGGTCATTGGCATGCTCAAGGATTTAGGTATAAGCAAGGTTGTTATGATGACTGGAGACAGTGAACGTACAGCGGCAGCTATAGCGTCTGTACTTCCTCTTGATGAATATTATTCTGAGGTTTTACCTGAGGATAAATCAAGCTTCGTCGAGGAGGAGAAGAAAAAGGGCAGAAAGGTTATTATGATAGGTGATGGCGTGAATGATTCACCGGCATTATCTGCCGCAGATGTTGGAATTGCTATAAGTGACGGTGCAGAGCTTGCAAGAGAGATTGCAGATATAACTGTAGGTGCGGATGATTTGTATGAGCTGATTACTCTTAAGAAGCTTAGCAATGCAATGATGCATAGAATAAAGAAGAATTATCGTAATATAGTTGGTTTTAATTCTTCACTTATAGGTCTTGGTGTATTAGGTGTTATACCTCCTACCACATCAGCCTTATTCCATAATGCTTCAACTCTTATGATTAGTCTTAACAGTATGAAGGATTACTTATAGATAGTTGATGATATAAAGCATTATTTATATACAATTTATAATATAAAGCATTATTTGTAGACAGTTGATAATATAAAATATTATTTGCTGATTATAAGACATATATTTAAGGAGTTCTTCACACATATGATGTATGGAGAACTCCTTTGATTATAACATTCATTTATAGCATTTTATCTAATATGTGTTTGGCATATCTGTCAATCATATCCATATCCTGTAAAAATGAGTCTGACAGCTCAATGAAGGATTCGCTGTCCTCGTATGTTCTCTTGTATCCGGTGACTATTCCGGCATCAATCTGTGAGATAAAATATCCCTTTCGCTTAGTATAGCAGTTAGAGCGTTTTGCCTGTGTGCGGTAGTTCCTGTCAACAAAGCTTGCCACACTCTTATGTATTGCCATATCTTCAGTAGGAAGGTAATAATAGTCGCTATAATTTTCAAAGAAGAATTTTAATTCGTCATCTATTATATCGGCTTTTATCGTTGCCTCGTTGTTATATGCTGTTATGGTTATATCTGAATTTCCAAGGGAAACTCTGACAGGTATTGCGTGTACAAGGTTAAGAGCAAAATAAAGGTTGTCATCACGCACATACATCTTGTTCACCTTAAAATCACCTGATTTTAGTTT
>CAVELH010000181.1:0-4233 GCA_963616385.1 bacterium
AAAAATCGCAGTACCTTATACAAGTCATGGCATCAGGGTTATTTATTTTTTGTGCATTGGTTAAACCGCTAGTAAGATTACATGTCAGGTATAATTCCGATTCCGTATTTTCCGTCTGATTTATATTGATATATGTAATAATAATCTGCTTCATTTCGTTTATCTGACAGTTCAAGCTTGTATATGTTTTGTAGATATATTCCATGCATATCAATAAATGGATATCCTGACAGGCTCACATTGTCTGCGTTGATTATACTTCCAATTTGTATGCCTGTGTCTCCGAGAAGGCTTTTTACGTTCTGGTCTAAATATACATTTTTGATTGATGAGAATGGGCGGCTGTCATCACTTACCTCAGCAGCAAGTAAAGTTCCATTTTCGGTTATTAGTACAGTGTGTGTAAGTGAATTGTCATATTTTGTAAAATGTATAACCCATAGATATAAGGTGTATGTGTTAAATATATTGTCTGTGTACTTATATAATTCTGTGTCCCAAGAGTACCAGTTTGCGTATGCTGATTCAAGACTGTATGGATATACGCTCTTGTCATAAAAGTAGTCTATTTTTTGTTTTGCAAGCGCAACAATATCAGACTCGCTTACTGTACCCTCATCTGTTGGTACCTGTACATATGAGCTATCCCATGTTCCGGATATAAGCTTTATTCTGTCTATGGTAGTCAGATGCTCGGATGCCTGTTTTGCCATTGCTGTTCCAGAGGCAAGATAGTAATTTTCGGGAGCGTCCTGACATACAGATACATTCTTATTGGATATATTATCAAGAATAAGCTCTGGCACAAATAACCCGCCCGCAATGAAAAGGACAGTACACAATATACCTGTTATGGAATATAACATTCGAGGCCGTTTATGCAATTTTTGGTTTTGTTTAGTTTTATGCATTATCATTTTTCTCCTCGTAGGCAGCTTTGTTTTGATTTATGTTTATTCGTATGTATATGGTTGTGCCAACATTCGGTTGGCTCGTAATTGTGAAATTGGCATTATGTCTGTTAAATATCAGGCTGGCGAGAGATAAACCAAGTCCGGCACCGCCTTCATTTCTGGAACGCGATTTGTCAACCATATAAAATTCATCACAGATTTTGGTAAGGTTTTCTTCGTCTATACCTATGCCATAATCCTTTACAATAAATTCGTAGGTTTCCCCATCATCAGTTATATGTCCGGTAAATTCAATACTTGAGCCGGAGGATGAAGCTTTTTTGGCATTATCAATCAGGTTAATAAACGCTGACCTTAATAAAAGTAAATCGCCGTACAATATAATATCTGCGACATCCATCTTAAGTGTAATATCCTTTTCCAAAAGAAGCGGTGAAGTGCTGGAATTAATATCATAAGCAAGCTTTTTTGTGTGAAAGGGTTCAAATGCTATATCATGCTGCTTTGTATATATCAGGTCAAAAAGCTTCTTGGACATATTCTCTAAGCGTTTTCCCTCACTGAATATATATGAGGCTGCCAAAATCTGATTTTCGCGTGACATTTCCTTGGAACGGATAGTGTCAGCGTAGCCAATAATTGATGTCATAGGTGTTTTTATTTCGTGTGTGAAGTCTGCAACGAACTGGTCCTTCCTTATCAACATATCCTTTAGTTCATTCACATGCTCCTCAATTTGGTCAGCCATGTTGTTGTAGGTGGCTGAAAGCTCACCTATCTCGTCATGTGATTTGATGTCCGTACGTAAATCGTAGCTGCCATCACCAAATGCTTTTGAGGTTTTGGCAAGCTCCTCAAGTGGCTTGGTAAGTAAAATGCTTATGACAAACATTGCGATTGAGCATATAGATACCACGCTTATAAGCAAAATACGGTAATATTTAATCTGGCTGTGCATGAGTGTGTATGCGTCGGTTATATCACGCCTGTTTATGATGTTGAGATTGCTGTCATAAATGGTGCTGCATGATGATACAAATATATACATAGTGCCGGATTCATTTAAAATGGTGTATTCCTTCTTACCCATCTTGGTTGTCGAACAAAGCTCCTTTGGGTAAGCAATAGATTTATCGTCATTTGTATATGAGAGAGTATCATCGTATACTATGTAAAGGGCAGACTGATTGGCAGACAGGCTGGAGGTTACATCCAAACCGGCGTGTGGAATAGCCTTAATAAGGCTGATTTTTGAATCTGCTGCCGCGTCAAGGAGTTCGTATTCAATTGTGGATTGAAGCATATTATTTTCCTCAATTGCATTTTTAATCTGGGAATTAAGTGCGAGATTAAAATTCTTCTCAATCATAAGAAAGCCTACAGCTCCGATACCGACTGACAGGAGTATTATATTAATAATAAGAACCTTATATCTAAACTTCATATAGAAATGTACCTCGTATGGTTACTGATAATCGGGTAAAATCAATCGCAAAGGCGGTAGCCTGCCTTATAGACAGTTTTTAGATTGTTTTCTAAGCCGACCTTTTTTCTTAATCTCTGTATATGCAAATCGAGTGTACGGGTATCGCCATAATAATCACTTTCCCACACAGTTTCATATATCTTTTCACGAAAGAGAGTTATATTAATATTTCTGACAAAGAGGACTAAAATTTCAAATTCCTTAGGCGTAAGCTCAATTATTTTGTCGCCCTTAGTGACGATTTTATTGTCCGTATCTATGCTTATGTCATGGTAGGTAAGCATTGTTTCAGTTTTATTGTATCTTCTTAAAACAACATTGATTCTGGCGAGCAGCTCGACAATCTCGAAAGGCTTGACGATATAGTCTTCTGCACCGAGCATAAGTCCCTTCACTCTGTCGTCAAGTGAAGCCTTGGCAGTTATGAATATGACAGGAATTTTGAGGGGACGAATGTAGCTGAGCAGCTCATATCCATCTATATTTGGAAGCATGATGTCAAGTAGAATCAGGTCAAAGGTGTTAGTCTCCAATATATCGGCGGCAGCAAGCCCATCATATGCGCAGCATACGTCATATCCCGAATCTATAAGGTTGATTTTGATTAAGTCTGATATCGCACGTTCATCCTCAACGACAAGTATTTTAATCATAAAATATCTCCTGTAATTAAGTCATTGTAAAGACTATTGTATTTAAATAGTATATAATACTTTAAGAAAAAAGTGTATCTAAAATGTATCAAATGATTATGATTGATACAAAAAATATGCAAAGTGCATTTACACTATATAAGTGTAAGATTGATTATGCTTTTTTGGGGGGGGATTGTATGGATAAGGCAACAAAAATATTTATTATAATGATGATGTGTATTTCTTTAGTTGGGTGTGGAAAGAAAAAAGTGGAATATACAACGGATGACACTTATGTGAATACAGAAGAAAGTGCCTATGAAAGTGATGTATATGATAGTGATATACCAGAAACGGTCTCGTATACAGTAGAGTGGGGAGAAACATCACCAGAATATGTTGTTGATGCAACCGTAAATGCGAATTTGGATGAAGTAAATATATATGATATATCATTTGACGATATAGATGATAATTATGTAAAGAATATATGCAGTAATGTTTTTGATGATGGTGATTATTACGTCGTAAAACCATATAGCTCATATAATGAAGATGAATTTAATATAGAGCATGAAAGATTGTGCAGTATCGGAACAGATGAAGACGGTAATTATTCATATCCAGTACAACAGCGGCTTACTTATTTAGAGAGTAGTATGGCAGATGGATATATAAACAACAGTAATGAACAATTATCAGATGAATTTATTATGCAGAATTATGATGGCCTTACATTTGATGATTATACCGGTGATGTGATAGGAATTAATGTGCTGCGTGAGGAAGGTTTAAGATTTGATGCTATGACAGTTATGAGTGGAACAGTCCGTGGAAAAATTGACGATTCGGTATATGAACTAAATGCATGGAGATATATGGAACCATATGACGCTGGTTCAAGTGGACTTGTCAACCAGACAGAAGTGTATGATGATGTATATTGCTGGTATACTTTGACCAATTTATCCAACCATATAAAAGTATATCAGTGTAAGAATATGAATGATGACAATGCTAATCTTATATATGGGGATAACAGGTGTGATATTTTTGCGGCGGAGAAAGAGGCAGAGGATTTCATGGATAAATTAGGAATAAACAATTACATGAAATACGAGACATACAATATTATAAGCGATAATGAAGAGGTATTCTATGATGGATACTGCTTTGTATATGAACTTACTATAGATGG
>CAVELH010000182.1:0-4228 GCA_963616385.1 bacterium
GCGGTACGCGAGCTTAGTACTGCTGCGTGATTAATCGAACGAGAGTGTGGTTTCAGGAGGCACCTTCTGCCATATTTATTTTTAGTTATATATTTAGCCTCAGACATTCGTTCGCAATGCACTTCATCATAAAATGCTGCTACTTGTTTTTCTAAGCAGGCTAGTTGTCTGCAAAATCGTCACCCCTAAAATATGCAAACCCTGATTATTACATTCCTTCAGGCTTCGGTGTGATACTCTACTACTATATCATTTTCGTGGATGACAGTTTTTCCGTCGGGTATGATATTTTCGCTTCCGCGGATAATCATTGCAATAAGCTCATTTGATGGCAGGTTAAGCTCTGAAATACACTTATCCTTCCATGTGTGGCTGTGGTTAATTGAAACTTCTTCAAGCGTTTCATTTTCGTTTGCATTGTAGGCTGGCACACTTAGGATGACATTGTCCCCAGCCTTTATGACAGTGTCTCCTTTGGTTATTATCGTTTCACCATCACGCTTAATCATGAGTGCAAGTGAGCCGGTTGGCATATTGACATCCTTTACTGCACGATTTGCCCAGTTGTGACCTTCAGGAATATACATTCGCATGAGTGTTATGCTTGACTCCTCCTGATAATCGTTGAAGGTCTTTCTTACATCTATGGAGTCGTCAATCATATCAAGCTTCTTTGCAACAGCAGGAAGAAGAGTTCCCTGTACCGCAACAGAGAAGAGAGATACCAAAAATACAATGTGGAACAGGTCGTGCTGCATATCAACACCACTTGCAATGACAACTATCGCAAAAACCGATGAAGCAGCACCTCTAAGTCCAGCCCATGACACAAGCAGACATTGTCTGATACTGCATTTTAGCGGAAGCAGGATGGCAAACACAGCAACAGGACGTGCAATAAGTGTAAGTATTATTACTATTGCCAGTGCGATAAGAAAAACATTTGGCATAAGGTGAGGGAAGGTAAGCAGCCCTAAAAGGAAAAATATCAAAATCTGTGACAGACTCGTAACACCATCAAAGAATGGAATGAGGGTATTTTTACCTTTTATGTTGCTGTTACCAATAAGAATTCCCATTATGTATACACTTAAAAGTACGTTGCCCTTGGTAAGTGCAGTAAGTGCATAGCACAGCAGCACTAAGGCAATCATAAATATAGTTTCAAGACCATCAGAAATAAGAGGAGTCTTTGATATTATAAATATAGTTACCTTTGCTGCGATAACACCAATCAGCACACCGAAAATAATCTGAAGCATAACACTTACGAATATATTTTCATCCCCGCCTTTTCCCATTACAGATATTCCTATAATTGTGAGAAGATATGCCATTGGATCGTTACTTCCACTCTCAAGCTCAAGCAGAGAGGCTGTTCCATCCTTCAGATTAAGCTTTTTAGTTCTAAGTATTGAGAACACACTGGCTGCATCTGTTGACGCAAGCACTGCACTTATAAGAAAGCTCTCCGCTAATGTGAGACCTAAAAACAGATGACAGAGCAACATGGATATGGCAGCAGTAATAACAACACCTGCTGTTGATAAAATTATAGATTTTATTGCAACGCATTTCGCAAGCTCCCATTTGGTGTTAAAGCCTCCGTAAAACATAATAAAAAGTAATGCCACTGTGCCTATATTTTCGGCAAGCTTAAAGTTATCAAATGGAATCTTGAATATTCCATCACTTCCGAAAAGCATTCCTATAAACATAAATAAAATAAGTGCTGGCATACCGAATTTGCCGGAAAACTTCTCTGCGAGTACGCATAGCAGGATGACTACTGATACAAATAATATTGTTATTTCCATGTTGCATCTCCCTTCTGTTTTGATATTATTTTTCGTCCTTTTGGTTATCCTTTCTGTGGTCAACAACCCATCCCCATATACCGGCACAGACTGCCACTACAGCCATTATTATAACTACAACATTCATAAACATAGATATAATCCTCCATCATTATTATTTTATTGTACGAAAATAATACTATGTATTATTACATAGCGGTAATGATGGTGTTATGCTTTAGAACCATCCTTTTGATGTATGTAGCTTATTATTATGCGGTTACTTGTAATCTGCTTTCCTGATTGTTCATCTCTTGAAATATAATCTGAATGATAAATGGTATCAGAAAAAATATTATGTATACATATAAATGATATCTGTCTTATATTTGGAGCCTGATATGATTTTCCATGACGCACATAGACGTTCTGTATATTCTCAAGTAAATCAAGTGTACAGAGCTCTTCAGAATGAGAAAGACTGTCAGCATTACTTATAGTCTGGGAACTCTTATGACATGTAAAACGGGAATCTGTCTGAAAGTCATTAAAACACATTCCTGAAAGTAAAAGAGAGATTAAAAGTATAAAATTGATTAGTATATTGCTATGTCTATGTCTCATAAAATCACTCCTGAAAAATATATTACCAAAATATTCCATTCTAAACAATAAAAAACATGTGAAAGGCTGAAAAAACTTTGATATAACAAAATGGTTATGATATAATCTAAATATATTATGTGAAATTGGGAAATGACTTTATATATTAATACTATGGAGGTTTTGGACATGATGAACGAAGGAAGAAGAGAAGAAATTCAAGAGCGTGTCAGAGACATGGTTCCTGATAAAATCAGAGAGGCAGCGGAGGACCTTAAGGGTACAGCAAGGAATAATACATTTGCTATAACAGGGTATACAGTATATAGTGTGGCATTGCTCGTTTGTTATCTTATTGAGGTTATAAAGGGCAGCAGGACAGTGCCTTATTACATAGTATTTGCAATACTTGATTTGCTTCCACTTGCATTTATGTTTGTCTTATATAAGAAGGACAAGGCAGATGAGAATGTTAAGAAGGTGCTTACATATGGTTATGTATTCTTCTACATATTTACGATATTCACAACAGTATCGCCTGTAGCGTTTGTATATGGGGTTCTAATCGGAACATTTATAATGAGTTACGGAGTAGCCCTTTTAAGTAACGTATTTGCCGGAGGAATATTCCTTGTCAATGTGGCGAATGTTATATATATGGGAGTAAAGGGAGAGTTTTCTGCCGCTGATGCTGCTGATGTGGAGATTAGAATCGGATTTACACTGTTATATGCAATCTTTGTTGTAATGCTTACAAGAGTTATGGCTAAGAACGATGAGGAGAAAATCGAGAGAATAGCCAGAGAAAAAGAGAATGTTCAGGCTATGCTTGCACAGATTATGGATATATCTGAGAACATGATAAGCAATATCCTTGTTGTATCTGAGAAGATGGATGCACTTGAGGATTCAGTATCTAAGACAAAGGTATCTATGGAAGAGGTATCTAATGGCACTAATGACACAGCGGAATCAGTTCAGAATCAGCTTGTTATGACTGAGGAGATTCAGAAGTTCATAGAGAAGGTTGAGTCGGTTTCAGGCACAATCAGTACAGATATGGATGAGGCAAACGAAGAGGTACAGCTTGGCAAGGGTAAGATAGATGAGCTTATAGAGCAGGTTAAGGTATCTGATGAGGCAAGCAGCAAGGTATCAGAGGAGTTAGGAAAGCTTACAGCATATGCAGGACAGATGCAGAGTATAGTTGAGCTTATAGATGGAATTACATCACAGACAAGTCTTTTGTCACTCAATGCTTCAATAGAAGCTGCAAGAGTTGGTGAGGCAGGAAAGGGATTTGCGGTAGTTGCATCAGAGATATCTAATCTTGCTGACCAGACACAGAATGCTACAGTTGAGATTACTGAGCTTATAGAGAATATTTCTGCTGAGCTTGAGGAGGTAGTTAATGTAGTTAATTACCTTATGGATAACAATAAGCTGCAGAGTGTTGCTGCAACAGAGACCGCATCAAGCTTTGAGACAATAGCTATAAGAACTGAGGATATAAGAACTTTAACTGAGGATTTGACAGGACTTATTTCACAGCTCGCTAATTCTAATGAGACTATCGTTGACAGCATACAGACTATATCAGCCGCAACAGAGGAGGTTACAGCACATTCAAGTGTAACCTTAGAGAGCAGCGAGGAGAATAGTACTATAGTTGAAGAGGTAGGCAATATTGTAAATAAACTTCAGGAGCTTGCTGAGCACTTAAGCGACCTTGAAAAATAAATTTACATAATTTTACAAAAAACTATTTGACATATTATAAATATTGATTATAATTAATTTAAACCGATGACGTGGAGATAACGTTATAT
>CAVELH010000183.1:0-4201 GCA_963616385.1 bacterium
GTATAGGCACTGTATTGCTTAGCCTGCCTATATCTGTGGCAGAGGGAAGTCCTGATATTCTGACATCGCTATTTACAGCAACTACATCTGTATGTGTCACGGGATTGGTGGTTGTTGACACATATGCACATTGGACATTGTTTGGCAAGATAATAATATTGATTATGATACAGCTAGGCGGACTTGGTATCGTGGCATTTACGTCTGCGCTTATGCTTATAACGGGTAAAAAGGTTGGACTTAGGGGCAGAATGGTAATACAGGATGCATATGGACTTAGCAGTTTGCAGGGATTAGTTAAATTTGTAAGAAAAGTAATAATAGGAACTCTTTGTGTGGAATTATTTGGTATGCTATGCTATCTTCCTACATTCATATCAAGGTTTGGAGCGGCAAAGGGAACATGGTATGCATTGTTCAATGCAATTTCAGCATTCTGTAATGCTGGAATAGATATAATGGGACCTGACAGTCTGGTATCATTTAACAGTTCACCATCCGTACTTATAACTACTATGTTTCTTATTTTTATGGGTGGAATTGGCTTTGTTGTATGGTGGGATATACTTGACACAGCAGGTGCATGCAAAAAAAAGAAGATAAGATTTAGAGATTTTGGCAAAAAGCTGAAGCTCCATACTAAGCTTGTGCTTTTGGTTACAGCAATACTTTTGTTTGGTGGAGCTCTGATGCTTTTTATTTTAGAATACAATAATCCTGACACTATCGGTAATATGTCATTTGGTGATAAAATATTAAATTCACTGTTCCAATCTGTGACGCTTAGAACCGCAGGATTTTTCTCATACAGTCAGGTTGGTATGACCGATTCATCGACTATGATTTGTCTGGTATTGATGCTTATTGGAGGTTCTCCGGTAGGTACAGCGGGTGGAATAAAAACTGTTACTGCCGCAGTTCTTGTCTGTACAGTTATAACTGTTATAAAGGGAAGAAATGAGGCTGTTATATTCAAAAAGAGTATAAGTGATACACTTGTTAAGAGGTCGCTTGCTGTTATAATAATAAGCCTTTGTGCGGTTGCGTTATTTAATGTTTTGCTGATGGTTACTAATAATTTATCGCTTACAGATTCGTCCTATGAGATATGCAGTGCAATAGGTACAGTGGGAATTACAAGAGGTATAACATCAAGTCTGAATACGATAGGACGTATTATAATTATTGTTGCGATGTATCTTGGAAGGATAGGTCCTATATCCTTGTTTATTGCATTTAGCAGCAAATATTCAATTAAGAATTCAATTCACTATTCGGAGGCTAAGATATTTGTCGGATGATGGTAGTGATACTATATAAATATAAGGAGGAGCCTATATATGAGTAAATCATTTGCTGTTATAGGTCTTGGTCGTTTTGGACGTTGTGTAGCTATGGAGCTTTCAAATCTCGGCGCAGATGTGCTGGCTATAGACAGTGACGAGGAGAAGATAAATAGTGTTGCAGATTATGTGACCTGTGCCGTAAATGTCGATGTATGCGATGTAGATGCATTGAAGCATGCGGGGATTTCTAACATGGATGCTGTAATTGTGTCTATGGGTGACTGCCTTGAGTCAAGTATAATGAGTGTCATCACTGCAAAAGAGCTTGGTGTACCACTTGTAATCGCAAAGGCCCGTGACGAGGTTACAGGTAATATAATAAGTAAGGTTGGTGCTGACAGGATAGTTTTCCCTGAGAGAGAATCAGGAATAAGGTTATCGCACAGATTGATGTCTGCCGATGTCCTTGATTACTTTGATTTGTCAGATACGGTAAGCATGGTTAAGATATTACCTAAGCCTGAATGGGTTGGCAAATCTCTAGTGGAGCTTAATCTTAGAAAAGAATATAGAATTAACGTTGTAGGTATATGGGACAATGACAAGATAAATGTATCAATAGACCCTAAGGAGCCTTTAAATGGTGATAAGCCTTTGCTTGTGATTGTCGGAAAAAATGATTTGAAGAGGCTATCGTAATATGTGTAAAGTAGCAGTAATTGGCGGTGGAGCTGCCGGAATGATGGTGGCTATAAGGCTTGCCGGGAATGGATTCAAACCAACTATATATGAGAAGAACGAAAAGCTTGGCAAGAAGCTTTTTATAACGGGAAAGGGAAGATGCAATCTTACCAATAATTGTCAGACTGAGGATTTATTCAGAAATGTTGTGACTAATCCCAAGTTTATGTACAGCTCATTTTACGGATTTGACTCGCAAAAGACGATGGAGTTTTTTGAGGGACTTGGGCTTGAAATAAAGACTGAAAGAGGTGGAAGAGTATTTCCGACCTCTGACCATTCATCTGACGTTATAAGCGTATTGTCAACTAAGTTAAAAAGACTTGGCGTTGATATCAGGCTTAACACAACAGTTACAGATATACTGTGCCATGAGGAGGATGGCGCTAAGTATATAGATGGTATCACTGTTAAGAGCAATGGCAAAAATGAGAGAATAGAATGTAATAACGTGATTGTAGCCACCGGCGGCTTGTCATATCCGCTTACAGGTTCAACTGGGGACGGCTTAGCATGGGCAAAAAAATTGGGTATAGATGTGACTGCTCCAAAGCCATCACTTGTTCCTATGAATATACATGAGGATATATGTAAAGGTCTTATGGGACTTTCACTTAAGAATGTTTCACTTTCATATGTGGCAGAGGTGAAGGGCAAGGACAAGAAGGTGTATTCCGATATGGGAGAAATGCTCTTTACACATTTTGGAATAAGTGGTCCTCTTGTATTAAGTGCATCTGCCTACCTTGGTAAATATATAGACAGCAATCTGAGAGTCTATATAGATTTAAAGCCTGCTTTGACGGAGGAACAGCTTGACGCAAGGATATTGCGGGACTTTGGAGATAATATCAATAAGCAGTTTAGAAATTCCTTAAATGACCTGTTGCCTAAGAAGCTTATACCTTATATAATTGATGCATCGGGAATAGACCAGTATATAAAAGTAAATGCAATAAGCAGAGAGGACAGGAAGAGATTAGTTCATGTTATTAAGAATTTTGAGTTTCATGTGGATGGCTTCAGGGGCTTTGAGGAGGCAATAATAACACAGGGTGGAGTAAAGGTTAAGGAATTAAATCCGGCTACAATGGAGGCAAAGCATATACCGGGGCTTTATTTTATAGGTGAGGTTATAGATGTTGATGCGCTTACCGGAGGATACAATCTACAGATAGCATGGAGCACAGCGGTTGCCTGTGCAGATGCATTTACGGAAAGGAATATATAATAATGAATATAGCAATAGACGGACCTGCCGGAGCAGGCAAGAGTACAATAGCAAAATTAGCAGCTAAGAGGTTAGGATATATATATGTCGATACAGGGGCTATGTATCGTGCAATAGCATTGTATCTCATAGAAAATGATATAAATGTTGATGATGAGGCTTTGGTTTCAGAGGCATGTGATAAGATAGATGTATGTATACGCTATGAGGATGGTGTGCAGAACATTTATCTTAATGGCAAAAATGTATCAACTGAAATAAGAAAAGAGCAGGTTGGCAATATGGCATCTAAGGCTGCTGCTAAAAAGCCTGTCAGGGCTAAGCTCCTCAATCTCCAGAGAGATATAGCAAAGGAGGCTGATGTTATAATGGATGGAAGGGATATTGGTACATTTGTGCTTCCTGATGCAGAGCTTAAGATATATCTTACAGCCTCAGTTTCAACAAGAGCTAAGAGAAGATATGACGAGTTAAAGGCAAAGGGAGAAAATCCTGACATAGAGAAAATCAAGAGTGATATAGAGCAGAGAGATTATCAGGATATGAACAGGAAGATTGCTCCTTTGAGACAGGCTGATGATGCGTGGTATCTTGATACATCAGATATGGGTATTGATGAGGTAGTCGGCAGTATATGTGACAGGGCGGAAAGCTTATGAGAGAGGTTAGATTAGCTAAGACAGCAGGCTTTTGTTTTGGCGTAAAACGTGCTGTTGATACGGTATATAATCAGGTCACAGATGATGATAATGTAAAAGTATATACCTACGGACCTATAATTCACAATGAAGAGGTTGTTTCGGATCTTGAGGAAAAGGGCGTTATAATATTAGATGATAATTCCGATTTAGATAGTGTGAGGAAGGTTATTAATTCATCAGATGATACCAATATAGAAAAAAGAGTGGTTATACGTTCACATGGTGTCGGTGAGGATGTATAT
>CAVELH010000184.1:0-4186 GCA_963616385.1 bacterium
ATTATAAATACAGCTATAAGGGCAAGCAGAACATAAAATAATGGTTTGGTAGCCTTGCTCGACACTGCCTCAGTGGTATATCGCTCTGCCTTAAAATTAAGTGTTACAATTAATTCAGCACCTACAGTTAATATCAACCATAAAATAAAGCCCGGATTTTGTATATTAATAGCAGGTGTGACAAAATAATAATATATTGCATATACAATTAAAACTGCCACGCCAAAAAATATATTATACTTACCAAGCTTTTTTTCTTCCTCAACATATACTGTTTTTGTCTTTTTCTTACCCTTTTTAGCCATATATAAATCCTCCTATTTATCTAGATAATAACTGAAATACAATTATATATCAATCAAAACAGGAAAATAATTATTCCTTTTGCTCATCAGGATTAAGATACTTTATTACCTTAGCTGGAGAGCCTACCGCTACACCATAGTCTGGAATATCCTTTGTTACAACCGCACCAGCACCTACAACAGCATATTTGCCAATAGTTACACCTGGACATATTGTTACATTCATTCCTATCCATGCATTTTTCTTAATTAAAACCTTACCATATGTATAAATTGAATGTCTCTCATTAAAATCATGATTTATAGTCGCAATCCTCACTCCGGGAGCTACAGCAACTCCGTCCTCAAATTCAATTCCACCTGATGCCGATAAAATTGCCGAGTGATTAATAAATACTCCCTTGCCAAATTTGACACGGTTTCCAAAATCACATATAAATGGTGTAAGAATTCTCACATCATCAAGCGGTCTTCCAAATAACTCCTCAAGATACTTCACATACATTGTGTCATCTGGCAATGTTGCATTTGCTTTGGCACACAATGTTCTCGCTCTCAGCATCTCGTCTACAGCCTCTTTAAAGTAAGGCTCCTTACAGTTAGTAGGTCCGCCCTCATCCATCAGCTTATATACATAATCATTCTCATAACTCATTGAATAATCCTCCTTATATAAATTGATATAATTATTTAATATTCTCTCTTATCCACTTATCTACAGCAGCCTTACACGAAGCCGCATCTGCTCCATGAATAGCAAGACCTCTGCCTATCCTTGCGCCCTTACAATACTTTGTAAGGTCTCTTACACTGTTGCCAAGACCAGAGCCCTCGTGTGTCATAACCGGATATACATTTTTCCCTGTAAAATCAAGCTTTTCAAGCTGTGTGAAAACAGCTACCGGATATGTTCCCCACCAGCATGGACCTGCAACAACAATATTGTCATAATCAGCTATACTGTCAATATACCTTTTAAGCTCAGGACGTGAATTATTCTTAAGCTCCTCCTTAGCCTCGACGGTACACTCTGTGTAGTCCTCAGAGTAATCATTTACAGTCTCAATCTCAAATAAATCCGCGCCTGTAAGCTCCTTTATAAATTCTGCCACAATCTCGGTATTTCCCTTTTTTAAATCAAGAATACTACCGTTCACATAGTTCTGACCTTTTCTTGAATAATAGATAACTAAAGTTTTTGACATATTTTGTCCTCCTTTTTAACTTCCTGTAACAAGCTTTTCTTAAATAATAAAAAAACAGGCATCGGAAATCAATTTTATTTCCAACGCCTATTCATAAGTAAAACTTATAGATTATTTATAAATGTTTCTCAAATTGTGCTTTTAATAATTCCGCAAATGTCTCAACATAATATCCACTGTTATCTACCTTCCAGAAGGCACAATAAGTTCTATTTATTATGTTTCCCCTCTTGGTAAGAGGCATAAGCTTAACTGCCGAATCATAGTAATCTCCATTCTCGAGACCGTCAAATACCATATATCCATTGCCGGCTGCAACCATCATTCTGGCTTCCTGCATATTATTGACAAATACAAACTCACTGAGTATTCCTATAACATCCCTGTAATAAGCAATTTCATTATCTCTCTGCTTCACGGACGCCACAAGAATACATGGTGTGTCCTTCAAATCTTCAATATCAACCGAATTACCCTTAATCAGACTGTTATTTACTGATATCTGAATATGCATCTTGGATTCTGCCAAAACCATATTAACATAATCCTGTGAAAATGCACGTCTCTGGTCATTTAACACAAGGTCAGCCCTTCCAGTCCTAAGTGCATCATATAACTCCTCATGAGTTCCATTCATTATTGATATCTTAAGCTTAGGATACTGCATTACAAATTCGGATATACAATTCTGTAGCTCCTCACTTCCATAACTATTTAAATAACCTATAGTAAGTGAAGCCTCATCACTAAAAGAAATTCGCTCAGTATCTTCACATATTTTATCAAGCTCCATAATGACATTTCTGGTTTTGTCACAAAAATACTCTCCCGCCCTTGTCAATGAAAAGGTACGATTATGACGCTCTAATAATTGTACACCCAGCTCATGCTCTAAAGCTTTAATCTGCTGTGATATGGCAGACTGTGATATATGGCACTCCTCTGCCGCCTCCGTGAAGCTCCCATGTCTCACAACTGACTGCAAATATTTTATCTGTCTCAGTAACATAATTAAAATCTATCTCTCCCACTATTCGTATATAAACTCAAAAGCTCTTAGGTTTAAGCGTATTCTGATAATCAGAGTAGGTTAAAGGCTCATTATCATTTAGTACCTTCGCATCTACAACCTCAGCAATAAACAATGTATGTGTTCCCAGATTGTGTGCTTCAGTCACATCTCCACTTATGACTGAACATGTATGCCATCCAATATAAGGTATTCCATTGCAGTCTGTAGGAGCTGGTATTCCATCGAATTTATCCACGTTTCTGCCCGACTGTAAGCCAAAATGCTTAATAGTCTCGTATGAACACTCCTTATCCAAAATGCTTATAGCAAGCTTACCGCTCTCCTTGATAAGCTCACAGGTATAATTATTATTAAGAACAGATACGGCTATCCTTATCGGATTACTCGCAACCTGCATACAGGTATCTATTATACATCCATTAGCCACATCATCTGTCTTAGTTGAAAGCATAAATAAACCATATGTCAATTTATGAATAGCATTAATATCCATATTAAATTCCCCCTAATTTTCTGTAGCATCTTTATCAAAATATTCCTTAATCATTTTAACAACTACCCCGGCAAGCAAAAATACTGAAATCAGGTTTGGTATAACCATAAGACCATTAAATGTCTCAGCTATACTCCACAACAATCCAAGATTCATGGTAGCACCAACTATTGCAACCAATGAATACACAAGCATAAAAGGCTTATTGACACGCGAACCAAACAAAAACTCAATACATCTTGTTCCGTAAAGGCCCCAGCCTATTATTGTTGAAAACGCGAAGCAACACATAGAGACAGCGGTAAATATAGATACCCAGCCACCATATGTAGCAGTAAATCCACTTATTGTAAGCTCAGCTCCCGCAGCCTCGCCATATCCAACAGGCACACCGCTGCAAAGTATAACAAGTGCAGTAAGTGTACATATAACTATTGTGTCAACAAATACCTCAAATATTCCAAAAAAACCTTGTTTTACTGGTTTTCTTGTATCTGCACACGCATGTGCTATTGAGCCTGTACCAAGACCTGCCTCATTGGAGAAGATACCTCTTGACACACCCTTTTTCATACTCATAAAAAAGCTTCCAACAACTCCGCCTGTAACCGATGCAGGATTAAATGCACCCTTAATGATTGATAAAAATACAGCAGGCACATTATTGATATTGATAACCACAACACCTAGTGCAAGCAATATGTACATAATAGCCATAAACGGAACAAGCTTCTCTGTCACCTGTCCTATTCTCTTTATTCCACCAAGTAAGATAAGTGCAATAAGTCCGGCAAGCGCTATACCTATAATAAGATTAAGTGTCTTTGCCGAGTCAGGTGATATAATATTATAATTATATAATGCCGAATCTATAGCTGTCGTAATTGTATTTACCTGTGTTGCATTACCTGTACCAAATACAGTTAGAACACCAAATGCTGAAAACAGGTATGCCAGCCAGTGCCAATGTTTCTTAAGTCCATTCTTGATGTAATACATAGGACCGCCTACAAGGTCTCCATGCTTATTTGTCTCTCTAAAATGCACTGCCAGAGTAACCTCAAAGAACTTAGTACACATACCAAGAATCGCTGATATCCACATCCAGAATATTGCTCCCGGTCCACCTATTGCTATAGCACCTGCCACT
>CAVELH010000185.1:0-4082 GCA_963616385.1 bacterium
TATCTAAGGCATCAACCTTGCTTGTCTCAAATAATCTCTTACCAACCATAGTCATTGATGATGACGAAACGTGTCTCTGCTCGCGATTCTCTACAGTTGACTTATTGCTCACATAAGGCTGGGCAAGCTGAACTGTATTTACATAGCTCTGGTTGCCCTGCTCTGCATCACTCAGCATAGTAACCTTGTACACTATGCTTATAGGTGTCTCATCAGGTACAGTAAATGTAAGTACATTATCAATATAGCTTACATGGTACACATTACTTCCTGCACCAGCATTCTTAACTGCATCCGCAGTGCTTACTCTTGTAAGAACCTCACCAGTCTTGCTGTTTGTTAATACTGTCTTTGATGCATCATTAATCCATATCTGATTAGATGGCATTGTATCTTCAACCGTGTAAAAGCCCTGTGTTGTGCTTGGGTTTAATTTCAAGCCGTCAGGATTTACATTGATTTTATATGTAAGTACATTTACACCATCTAACACAGACTGCTCACATTCCTTAGTGAGAACCTCGGTATCAATAGTCTTAGAAGCTGACGCGTAGTCAGTTGTAGGTGTATCTGAATCATTGATTGTAGCACTCGCCTCTACTGAATTCTTATATGTAGTGGTGTTATTATATAGAAGCTTTTCTCCACTAACCTTAGTTGTATAGTAGATATAGAACTCCTTGTCCAATGAATCCTTATTAAGCCATGTACCTGAGTCTCCCCATGCATTTACAGCCTCAAGTGATTTGTCTGAATCTGTAAAGTCAATTGTGAATTTGTACTTTACTGTGTTTTCATCTCCTATATTCTCAATATCCATAGGATATCTGAATGTCATCCATGAGCTATCCTGAATATATACATATGGCACATCGCCCTCGCCACATTCTGTTCCGTTGTAGCCCCAATACTTCATACCTTCTATGGTATCTGTAAGGATAAGATCCTTTATGTTACATGCAGTACCGGCCTTTACAGTAATCTTCCATGTTATTGTATGGTTATCGGTATCAACCTCTGTAGCCTCCTTTGAGATAAAGCTGTCAGGTGACTGTGTATCATCCTTTGGCTTTACAACACTTGCACTACCCTCCTCCTTGGTTATACCATTATAAAATAATTTATATCTGTTCGTGTATTTGTTATTACCATCATTTGGTGTTCTGTCTTTATACTTACCTATTGTGCTGTAGGATATTGTAAGCGTTGTACCTGCAATCTTGCCAAGACCGTCTGGAGTGAATTCTATTGTTCTGTTAAGGCCTGAACCTGACACTGTATAATCTGTATCTGCAACAAGGTTAATAATGTTGTTATTTCCATCGCTTGCAGTTATAGTGAATATATCTTTGTTGTCATCTCCAACAAAGCCCTTACCATTCTCTTCATACCACGCATACATAAAATCCTCATATACAAGACTTGTTGGTGTTCCTGCAGGAACATGTATTGTTGTTGTCCAAGGGATTATAAGCTCTCCCTCTGTGCTGCTATTCGGATTTTCATCAACAGTCGGAGTACCTGCAACCTTTGACGCAAGTGCACTACCTATCTCAGGAGATTCTGCTTTTGCTTCATCAGTATTAGTTCCACCTGTCACTGTAGCAATGTTAGTGTATTTTTTTAGTCCATCATGAGATTTTACTGTTGTTATATATGTAATAACATACTGACCAGTTGAACCCTCTGGGAATGTATAGGAAGGGCTTGAACCATTAATTACATTTTTTAAGCCTTCAGCTATTTCAGGAGTAGCACCACTGATTGATATTGAGTCAGCTACTAAATCAAGATCCGAATCCGAATCCAACGTATCACTAAATGTACATCCATTTAAATCAAAGGTTGAATCACCGCGGTTAATATAGATTGTCCATCTAATTACCTCTTCACCGGCTTCATTCTTCTCAACAGTACCTACCTTGCCAACTATATCCTTCTTAATAGTAAAATTAGTGTCCTGCTTTGTTTTACTGTCATTGTCTATATATATATCCTTATCACCGACCTTAGCAGTAATACTGTTGTTAAGACCTGATGAGCTGCCGCCCTCTGAATTGGCTTTAAAGTATGCACCATCTGCCACCTTACAGGTATATGTAAATGTTGTCTTGCCCTTCGGCACTGACGCTATGGTAAACTTCACATTCTGTTTATCAGTATCATCAACGGTAATCCCTGCTGTCTGAATACTGTCATATGTAAGGTAAGCTCCCATGGTATCATTAATTACCAGATTATTTATTACATCATCACTCACATTATCTACAGTGATTGTGTATGTCGCTGTCTTGTTCTCTGAATCAAAAACCGCATTTGATTTTTCTACTTTAACACCAGCCTTTATTACATCCTTGGCAGCTACCTTAATTGTCGGATTGGCAGCTTCATTCTTGGAAGTAAATTTAAGTGTGTAGTCTCCCCCCTCATCCTCGAAGGCATCTTCCTTCAAGCCACACTGAAACTCAAATGTTCCCTCTCTGCTTATCTCAGACTGTTTTAAATATGAAAGTCCATCCTTAAAGTTAATTGTAACAACACCATTAACTATTGTATATGTACCAACATTGACACCATCCATAATTACAGGAAGCGGTTCTGTAGTTGTAGTCTCAGCAATAAGTCCGGCAGTAGTATCATTGTTTTTCTGATTGACCACATCTATTGCATTTATATCATATGTGTATATATAGTGATCCTCTAATTTCCAGCTTTCCGTATCCTTAGGAAGCGCGAATTTCAAAGTTATCTTAAGAGAATCTGACATCTTAATGTCGGTTGTCTTAGATATTGTCGCACCAGTTATAACATCTGAAAAACTCTCTGGTGTAGGATCCTCACCGTCTGCCATAACGATATCTACGCTGTCAGCCTGTGCATTAAGCTCCGATATAGAATTGTTATATGTATCATTCTCCTGCACACTCTGCTCCTGTGCTTCCGTATCTTGTATAAGCGAATCATCACTCACCCCGGTAGTGCCCTCGTCTGTCACATCGGGGACTTCACTTGTAACTGTCCCTTCATATTTTTCTTCCTCTGCACGCGAAAAAGAAACATCACCATAAAGTGTTGTAAAAATCATTAACGCACACAGGGTAAATGCAATTAGTTTTTTGCCTGCTCTTCTCATAAAATACACTCCTCTATAATACATTATTAATCATCCTAAGCGCTACGATTATATATAATCATAGATAGGTACAGATTAGCATAAAAAGCTCTATTTTACAAGCTTTATGAGCTAAAAAATAAAGCAAAAATTATGCTGAAAATAATAAAAAAGAGCTATCTCACTCAGGTCATCATTAAACCTTAGCAAGATAACTCTTTTATAATGATTAAATCATTTACTACTCTGCATCCTTTGACTCTGATATATCGTCATCCTCATCAAAGAAGCTGTCATCGAAATCATCATCGAAATCATCAAAATCATCAAGATAATCTGGTGTAAGATACTTGTACACTGCTACACAGATACCAACAATTATAGTTAATACACCAACAATAAGTGCTATTGATAAAAATGCATTCTTAGCATCTGTTACACATTCATCTTCCTTAACGATTTTAACTTCATCATATTTTTTCATATCTGTTACCACCCTTTCACTATATTATACACGCCTTCATGTACATGAGAAATGAATTGCTACACTATACCTCTCACAATCAGCATCTACGAAAAGTATACTATATTTTTTTCATCTTGACAAGGGATGCAAACATTTTCTTCTCCCCAACACGCTCAAAATCAACTGTAATCTCCTGATCGCTTCCAGCAGGCACAACAGAGGTCACTACGCCCTTGCCAAATTTAAGATGCTTAACATTATCTCCTACTTCATATGAAGAGCTGTTTAACTCGCCCATAGGAAACGCCTTTCCAAATCCCGGATTGGCAGATGGATTTGCATTGCTCGCCTTAGCGTATGGATTATTCCTGGCATAATCATTAGCAGCCATTCTAGGTCTGCCAAAGCCTATATTACTAATGCCTCCTATTCCAGACCGCCTTGCACCGCTGTCTTTTCTGTCAGCCTGATACATTCTTGGAGCTTTCTCTTCACAGGTTAGAT
>CAVELH010000186.1:0-1725 GCA_963616385.1 bacterium
TGTAAAATATTTCGAGACAATGATGAAGATTATATCTGATATGGGAGATTCATCCTCAGACAGCTCATCGGACTTATCTGAAAACAGTGATGATTCTCTGACAGATTTATTCAAGCTTGGTTCTCGTATTTCATACAACAAAAATACCATAGATTTATAAAATCTATGGTATTTTTATATTCATCGTATTATCTTGTTTATATATTCTTATATTATCTTGCCTATATATTATTATCTCTGCTCGTCCTTAAGCTTAGTGAGAACAGCTATACTTATTCCGGCAAAGACGAATGTCACTCCAAATAACAGAGCCCAGCACTTAGCCACATGACCCTTCTCTCTAAGGAACATCTCGTCCTTTTCTTCCTCCTCATCTGCATCTTCCTCTTCCTCGACTTCTATCTCGACAGGATCAGATACATATTCATCAAAGGATTGCGGATCATTTGCGTATACAGAATAATATTCTACGCTGTCCTGTAACTGATTGATTGTCTCGTCATAAGCATCCTGCATAGATGCAATCATCTCGTTACAGTCATTTACCAAATCATCCTGCTTTTTCTGTGCCTCTTCCTCAGCCTTCTTGGCATCCTCCTCGCCCACAGGCTCAAGCTCATTTAAGCTGTTGGTACTTCCGAGTGCCTCCATAGACCAACGGCTGAATGTAAAGTATGATATCTTATCTGTTGCTCCATTAAGTGTGAACAATATACCAGAGAACAAAAGCTGTATTATAAGCACAAACGGTGCAATGGACATAGCTCTGTCTCCGTTTTTAGAGCATGCAGATATGAGCAGTCCAAATCCGGCAGATACATAGATTGTCACAAATATTGTAACCATCATCTCTACTACTGCATTGCCAAATATTACTCCATCGCATTTAGGTGCTCCCTTAACCATAACAAATACTGCAACCACGATAACTGACTGAACTATAGCCACCATAGCCTGAACTATGTACTTGGAAAGCATATATATAGGCAGCTTTAGATTCGCCATATATTCTCGTTTCAGTATGACTCGTTCTTTGTATATTTCCTGAATAGTGTTAAAGAGTCCCATCCATATTCCGGCACTCATAAGTGCAAACAATATAGACCTTGTCTCAAACATCTTGTCATATATACCCTTTTCGGCAACTAACGCAAGCAGCAATCCGATAAGAATAGGCTGTATGAATATCATAATCAGTCTTTCCATATCATTCTTAATCAATGTAAGATATCTTCTTACAAGTACTGACAACTGATTAAGACTGCTTGCACGCTTAGGCTTAATCTCCTTGCCCTGACTCTCGGTGCTCTCCTCATTAGGCTTGTTGATTCCTGACTGCTTGAATCTCTGCTCCCACGCTGCTGTATCTGCGGTTATCATATCATATACCTGAACGATATCATCAGTCTGGAAGAAATCCTTTATTCCCTCAGGACTTCCACAATAGCAGAGCTTTCCGCCATAACCCATAATTATAACCTTATCACACAGATGAAGGTTATTGGTTGTGTGGGTAACCATAACGATTGTCTTTTCCTGTTCCTTTGACAATCTGCTAAGTGTATTCATAAGGTGCTGCTCTGTTCCGGGATCAAGTCCGGATGTAGGCTCATCTAAGAAGAACAGTCCAGGGTTGGCAAGAAGCTCAACTGCTATACTTGCTCTCTTCTTCTGTCCACCAGACAATCTTCTTATGTAAGTGTCCTGATGTTCAAGGAGCTCAAC
>CAVELH010000186.1:1735-4065 GCA_963616385.1 bacterium
GCTCAACCATCTCTAATACATCATGTATTCTGGCTTCAATCTCCTCCTTGGTTGTATCCTCAGGCATCTTAAGCTTTGCAGTATAAAAGAGCATTTTCTTAAGTGTGATATTCTCATATATAATATCCTGCTGAGGAACAAAACCTATAATGTTCTTCAACGTCTGGAAGTTATCTCTTAGATTAATTCCGTTACAGTATACATCACCTGTAACGTCTGTATCAAATCCACTCATAGCTGTCATAAGTGTAGTTTTACCTGCACCTGAACCACCTATGATTGCCACAAATTCATTAGCACCTATACTAAGGTCAACGCTGTCAAGTATGGTCTTTTTGCCACCCTTGGCATCTACAACCTTGTTAAGCTTCTTGATATCAAGGGCAATACCTTCTGGATTAACCTTATAAAACAACTGATTGTTGTTATATATAAAGGTTGTATTCAGTATTGTAAATATATCTTTGTTAGATAATTTATATCCCCTGTTAGTTCTGTCAAGCTTATTACCATTTAAGAATACACCATTGGATGACTGATTATCGTATATGTATATCTCACCATTAACGCATCTCACCCCTGCATGATAACGTGATACAGCCACATTTCTTAGCTTGATATCACAGTTCTCAGCACGACCAATGCTGTTATCACCATCATGTAGTGTAAATGATTTCCATTTTCCAGATGTGGAATTGCTGTCATACAGCATAAGTACAGTCTCACATCCAGCCATAGACTTGGTAGTTCCAAGACGGACAATCATATCATTGCCATCTCCACCATAATACTGCTCTGGCTGTATCTTGAAAAACTGCTGTCCATATGCAACATATGTACCATTCGAGCTGTTATTGTCCTTAATATAAAATACGCCCTGATTGATACATATCTCTCCGTGATGGCCTGATACAATCTCAGAATCGATAACTATACTGTTATCATTTGACCTTCCAAATGTATATGTCGCCTCTGAATATGCTGATAAATCAAGCTCACGAATTCCACTGTTATCCACTATAACCAGTGTACTTTTCTTTTCATGATTCATATAATCCATCTGCGATGAATCATATAAAACTGTGCGTTCATCCATATTATCCTGCATTGTCCCCTCCAGCTTTATGCTTTTTATAAAATAATAAAGGGCTGCCATGCATATACACAGCAGTCCCTTAATTGCTTAATTGTACTAACCTCTCTTAAGGAAGTCAGGTATCTTGATTCCACTTGTTGTTCCTGTCTGTGGCTTAACTGTAGCTGGCTTAACAGGACTTGTCAAATCAACACCTGTTGTAGTCTTTTTAGGTGCAGTGTTTACTGTACTATTCATGAACGATGGCTTAACTGCGCTTGTCGCACTTGTAAGTGGCTGTCCTGAATATGTAGGAGTCTTAAGTGGTGTAACTGAAACCGATGGCTTCACTGATGATGTAGGTATATTAACTCCCTTTGCAGCAGGATTAGTTGATGCTGATATAGCGGCATTACCCTCTATACCTGTTGCAATAATTGTGATACATACATCCTCACCCATAACATCATTATCAACAGTACCAAAGATAATGTTGGCACCATCTCCGGCAACCTCTGTAAGGTATGTGATTGCATCATAAGCCTCAACGATACCGATATTACCTGAGAAGTTAACGATGATATCTGTTGCTCCTGCAACTGTAGTCTCAAGCAATGGACTGTCCATAGCAGACTTAATAGCGTCAACTGCCTTGTTATCTCCACTTGCACGTCCAATACCGATATGTGCAACACCCTTGTCTCTCATTACTGTCTGTATATCTGCAAAGTCAAGGTTGATAAGACCCGGCTTGTTAATCAGGTCTGTTACACCCTGTACACCCTGCTGAAGAACCTCATCAGCCTTCTTTAAAGCCTCTGGGATGCTTGTACGCTTATCACATATCTGAAGAAGCTTATCGTTAGGAATAACAATAAGTGTATCTACATTCTCTTTAAGCTTAGCTATACCATTAACAGCATTGTTCATTCTTGGCTTACCCTCGAATGAGAATGGCTTTGTTACAACACCTACTGTAAGTATACCAAGGTTTCTTGCTATCTCTGCTACTACAGGTGCAGCACCAGTACCGGTACCACCACCCATACCGCATGTTACGAATACCATGTTGGCATCCTTCATGATGTCGGTAATCTCTTCTCTGTTCTCTTCCACTGCACTGGCACCAATCTCAGGCTTAGCACCTGCACCAAGTCCCTTTGTCAGCTTCTCACCTATCTGAATCTTAGTTGTAGCACGATTCTGTGATAAGATCTGCTTGTCTGTGTTGATGGCGATCAGCTCGACACCTTCC
>CAVELH010000187.1:0-3999 GCA_963616385.1 bacterium
CCATACGCTTTGCAACGTAGTTAGGATGATATATCTCATTTACATGACCTGTAGCAAGTCCTATCTGATTACCATATGAGCTGTAACCCTGTGCTGCTACTTTAACTATCTTTCGCTGAGGAAGCTTGCCCTTCAAAGTATCCTTAAGGGAAACTGTAGGATCTGCTGCTCCTGTTACACGCATAGCCTGATATACATATGAACGTCCTGAAAGCGGATCTCTTATCGCACCACCAAGACAGGTTGCAGCACCACCAAAAGGCTCAATCTCTGTAGGATGGTTATGTGTCTCATTCTTAAAGCTTACAAGCCACTCCTCTGTAACACCATCTATCTCTACAGGTACAACTATAGAGCAGGCATTTATCTCGTCTGATACCTCCATGTCCTCAAGCTTTCCGGCAGCTCTAAGCTCCTTCATAGCCATAAGTGCTATGTCCATAAGGCATACAAACTTGTCATCTCTGCCCTTATACATTACCTTAGTTGCATCAACATACTTATTATATGTATCTGAAATAACCTTATTGTAATAACCGTCATCAAAATTAACATCTGTCAGCTCTGTAGAGAAGGTTGTATGTCTACAATGGTCTGACCAGTATGTATCTAAAACTCTGATTTCAGTCATGGATGGATTTCTGTCTTCCTCGTTCTTAAAATACTTCTGAATATGCTGGAAATCCTTAAATGTCATGGCAAGTCCAAGTGAACTGTAGAGCTTATTTAACTCTTCCTCAGCCATATCCTTAAAGCCATCAAATATGATAACATCAGCAGGCTCCTCGTAAACAGAAGCAAGTGTCTCCGGCTTTGTCTCATCTGTTATTCTTGAATCAACAGGGTTTATAACATACTCCTTTATAGCCTCTAACTGCTCATCTGTTATAGCTCCGGCTATGACATATGTTGTAGCTGACTTGATAAGCGGAGTTTCATCCTCGTTAAGCAGCTTTACACACTGCTCGGCAGAATCAGCTCTCTGGTCGAACTGTCCAGGGAGATACTCCTGTGAAAAACAAACCTCATTGTCAGCCATAGGAAATGTTTCCTCATACACCTTATCAATAGGCGGCTCAGAAAATACAGTTACCTTAGCCTTGTCATATGTATCGTCTGATACATCCTCCATATCATAACGTACTAAAATCCTTACGTTATCTGCTTTGATACCAAGATAGTCCTTGAACTGCTGCTTCAACTCCTTTGCCTTTACAGCATAGTCGTTCTTCTTCTCAACGTAGATTCTTCTAACCTTGCTCATTGCATTTCCTCCTGTTTTTACAATCGCCGGTCAAACGATTATGATTTTGTAGCTTTACTGATGCATTCTTCTTATAAGTTTATATATTACCACATTTTGGAACACCATAGGGGAATTTTGTACAAAAAATGTTATTCCGTCTGTAGGTGCCAAAATTTCAGCCTTAACTGAGCCATCCATAGGATTGATAATCTCTGCCAATACCTGTCCGCGCTTAACCTCCTGATTGATTCCGACAAGCTGTCTGAAAAAGCCTGCCTCATCAGCCTTTATGGATACAAGCTCCTTTTCCTTGATTATGGTAGAGATAAATCCTCCGTGGCAGTCATACTTTATAATACCCATACGAGTCAGAAAACGCAATACTGAAGATACAGCCATTCTTGCACTGTAATCGTCAATTGTTTCTGTCGTTGCGGAATATACCGAAAATGCCTGTGTGCCAAGCTCCTGCCAGTTATAATTAAGAGTAACCTGGTCAAAGGCTCTGTTCATTCCCGTAAGGACATAAGGCATACCAAATAAATTGGCAAGACTTGTGCTCTCCTTACCAGTCTCCATCATTCTTATATGTGGCACAGACACACCCTGCAAATAAAAGCTTGCAAACTGTATTCCGTACAGATAATCCTTCACTCTATCAAGCAATGTAGCAGCAATTCTGCTTGTTGCAGGTCCCTTTGGATTACCCGGAAATGAACGATTGATATCCGAGTCGTCCGATATCCATTTTGTCTTTTTGGCATTCATAGAGCTGTAATTAAGTGTAGGAATAAGTAAAATCTCCTTTCCTGACACTATATCGCCCTGATTTTCTATCTCCGCAAGCTTTTGGGCTAACAGAGAGCATATATATAGCTGCTGGTACTCATTACCACGCATAGCACCAACTATGCAGGCAGCCTTTTCACCCTTTCCATAGGAATATCCATGTATCTTATATTCTCCACGGAAAGCTGTATTCATAGTAAATATTATCTCTTTATTCATTTGTAACACCACCTACTATTCGGGCAAGCAATGAGCCCTCCTCTATAACCGGATAATCTCTCAAAGAGCATATCATACCAGCTGCTGAGGCAAGCACAACCTCCTCTACTGAACCCGTAATGACATTAACTATAGTACCTATCTCGTCCCCAGCTTTTACCTGATTATACATATTGACATTAGGAATAAATATTCCACTGCTTTCTGCATTGATATAAGTCATATCAGAGTCATTTGTCACTACATTCTTCTTAGGCTCTACGCTATCCCCCGTCCATATTCCCATATCCTTCATAAGTGCAAATATTCCGTCAACAATCTGGTTGCAGTATTTCTGATTTATTCTGTATGCAACACCGGACTCAATAACTACAGTCCTGACTCCCACATGATTAAGTGAATATGCAAGACTTCCGTTAAGCACTGATGTACTCGGATGAATCCAAATCATATCAGTGTTAAGGCATTTTGCTATCGGTAACAGCTCATCTACCTTTTCATCATTAATTCGTACCTGTGGAACCTCCTGTATATACAGATTACTTGCATGTAAATCCACACAGACATCTGCCCCCTGTATATCATCAAACAGACATGATGCCGTATACTCGCCGAGTGCACCTGATTTAGAACCAGGAAAAAGCATGTTCATATCCATTCCTGAGCCAGGGATTTCTCTTGTTTTAGAATCAAGTCCCATAAGATTAACGCTCGGATATACGTCAACTATTCCGGCAAGCTTGGCATAGTCCATCTTAATTCTTCTTATAACTTCATAACATATATACTGTCCCTGCAGCTCATCCCCATACAGACCTGACACTATACATATTCTTCTCTCGTTTCCGTCTGGAAAATCTGGAGCGAGATGATTCTTCTTAACCTTAAGCACTTCCTCAACCATAAGGTCAACTGAAACAACCGTCTCAATCATACATTTATACTCCTTACCTTATCACACTAAAAGGCTGCCGCACCATAAGTACAACAGCCCCTTGTAATCAATTACATTCTAACCCTCTGTAACTACGTTAATAACTCTCTTAATCTCATCCGCATCAAAAGGCTTAGCAATAAATTCCATAGCACCGCTCTGAACTGCCTCTATCA
Source organism: bacterium (assembly GCA_963616385.1). Classification (GTDB taxonomy): domain Bacteria; phylum Bacillota; class Clostridia; order Lachnospirales; family Lachnospiraceae; genus Coprococcus_C. Next base: position 3,365 of record CAVELH010000187.1, read on the forward strand.
TGTTGTGCTGCTGTCCGGCAGCGGAAACCATAATAACCTTGGCATCAGGAAAATCGCCCTTAATCTTCTTAAGTGAATCTACACCTGACATAACAGGCATTGTAATATCCATTGTAACAACATCAGGCTTAAGCTCTGCATACATATCATAGCCCTCCTGACCATCCTTTGCCTCACCAACTATTGTATGTCCATCACCTTCAAGTATTCCTCTTAAAATTCTTCTTGAGGTTCTGGAATCATCAACTATCAATATATTAGCCATAAAAACTTATCCTTCCTTCCCTAATAACTAACTAATGCTCCATTTGGTCTCCATGCATATAATAATATCTGCTTTCTGACCTTTTACAAAGCATGGAAGCTTAAACATCATTCCCTCTGAGTTTATTGTAGTAACATCTGTATACATGTTAGGAGGTAACATATCTATCTGTACCTCTTCCTGACTTAACTTAGACGCAAACAAACCGTTACATACATTGATAAACTCACATACAGAATCAAGGCAGTCCTCGTCAAGCTCTTCAAACTTCTCCTTGGCAAATGCCTCTCCAATAGAATGACATCCATTGCCACAGACACCTATAAACAACTCATATTCACCAGTAAAACACTGGCTTGCAATAGCCTTA
>CAVELH010000188.1:0-3985 GCA_963616385.1 bacterium
CTGTATAATTATCAGGCAATACTGAATCAGATGAATAATAAACCATCTCCCCCTCATCTAAGCCTGACACTACCTCAGTATAGTTATTTCCCTTCTTTCCAATTTCAATATATCTCGGCTCTCTGCTGTCACCCTTCTTCACATATACAAAGGTACCTCCATTATCCTCGTACAGCGAATCATTGCCGACAGTTAAAACATTTGATACTATGTCACCGGTCATAAAAACAGGTATATTAGTTCCTATCGAAACGTCAACCTTACTATCTGTGAATTTCATACGCATATTAGGGTACTTTGCCTTACTCTCAGCCAATATAAGCTCATCAGGTGCATATTCATACTCAACAAGCTCATATCTCTTTCCGGCTATCTCTGTATAATAGTCGTCATATGGCATCCAGTTTCTTCTGTACTCCTCAGAAACAGTTACGTCATTTAACTCAATATAGCTGTCATTGTAATCTGAGATGATTACCACGTTATCACCATTTCCTGATGAGCCATTGGTTGATATATCCTTTACATAGGTTACATACCCAGAAACCTTTGCTACAAGTGTACCATCTGATACTATCTTCTCCTGCTTATCTATCTCTTCACTTAAGCTGTTTACCCTGTATTGGTGAAGAAGTGTATCATATCTGTGATTCTCGTCAAGCACCGCTATATCAGTAGCAGACTGCTTATATTCCAGCTCCTGATGCCTGTACTTATACTTTTGCTCATTTAAGGTAAATACAGAGTTTTCAAGGGTAAGCTCGCTGTTTAATCTTTCTATCTCCTCATTAGCTGCATCTATGTCAGCACACGCTATCACATCGCCACTGTTTACATAGTCACCTATATCAACCATTATTTCCTTTATCGTGACATTGCTTGTCCAGAAATGGCAGTAATCTGTAGGAACTATCGTTCCAAAGGACACATTCACGTCACCTATATCTCCATATTCCACAGGGCGATAAGATTCATTTGACGATATCGGCTCTAACAGCTTTGGAGTATCTACCTTTTTTGCTCCACAGCCTGTCAGCATAAATGACATAATGAGCATAAAAGCAATTATATTGTCAGTCCTTTTCATTAATTAATCACCACCCTGTCTCCCTCTGCTATTCCACTCTCAATAACTGTATATCCATCCACCGTACTTCCGACAGTCACACATACTGCATCTCTGAAGCCGTCATCATCCAACAGATATACATAGCTTTTGTCATCAACCTCAAATACACATTCTTCCGGAACATACAATACATTCTTAAGCGTTTCCTTTTCCACAGTTAAGTTGAGCTTGTCCCTGTTGCTGAAATCCGTCTCATCTGACGCAGCATTAAAGGTGAGATGCTTCACTGTAAAACCTCCACTCTCTTCCTCAGTTATATCTGCCAGCACAAGCTCGTAATCAGCTATTCCGTATGTTGCCGTATATGTATCTCCCACCTTAAAATCATAGTCGTCTGATACATCTGCCTTATACTGTCCGCTTCCATACACTACAGTGACAAGATTATTTGATGTGCCAACCTTTCCATCGCCAAATTCAAGTATGTCCGACAATATATATATGCTTCCATCCCCCTCAGCCTTTATGCTGTAGGAGTCAAGCTTAGCCTTAAGCTCCTGTATATATAGTCCAGCTACCTGATTGCTCTCGTTTAAATTCTCCAAATCCTTGCTGTAATCAACGGATGTATCTATCTGTGAAAGGTTAGTGTAATGTTCTATCAACAGGTTATTTTGTTCTATCTGGTTCTCGTAACCCTCAATCTGACCTGCAATATCACCCGACTTAAATGAGATAAGCACATCACCATTTTTCACCTTGTCCCCAACAGATACTTTAACACTCTCTATCTCCATATCATCATACAGAGGATAATATGATTTTTTATCATAATTGGTTGCACTCAGCTTTATAGTAAGTGTAGGCGTTATATCCCCTCTCACCGCACTGAAGGTGTCATACACAACCTTTTCATATTCATCTATCTTTACTTCCGGTGCATCCGTTTTTTTGCCAGCCCCACATCCGGTCAGCAAAACAGATATTGCAAGCATTGTAAAAACTGCAATTTGCATATTCTTATTTTTTCTCATATCATCCTCCGTCAGAATATTAATCAGTCTATATAATAAAAGGTGTATTCCGCATAATTCATATCTATAAGGCTGCCATCTATAGCATTTATGGCAAATTCATAATTATATTCGTCAAATGAAGCTTCGTAATACTGATATACCCACGCCGGTATAAGTGCATAGCTGTCACCATAACAAACCGATACATACCCAAATCTGACTTTATTGATTTTATAATAGTAATCTCCGCTGTCAATATATGCTTTAAGATAACTCTTTGCATTTTCATCTATCCTGTCAAATGATAACAGTGATGTATCATCAGACATTATATCATCTATTTCGTACATATTCATTAATCTGACACGCATTACCCCATATTCATTTACATATACTTCAATGTATTCCTGATATCCTGCGCTGTAATATCCTTCAACATAAGTACAGCTCTTGCTGTCTATTACAAGCACGCCATTCATATTTCTGACATACACCAATAAATATCCATCTAATGTATTATCTGTTAATTGTATATCTGCTGTTCTCGCCAATGTCATATCTTCATAACCAAGCTTATATATAAAATCATCAGCTTCATTTTTGGCAAATTCGCTGTCTACAATATTATCTCCATATAGTGTGGATGATTGCCCAGACATTGAAAAGCCGGATATATCATTTTTATTATCATATAGCGGGTTTATAAGCTGTAATATAGGTAATTCTGAATCATCTGTCGCATTATATGTAAGCTCATACGCTGTTCCGTCTATAAATCCGCGAAGCTTTGCATTTTCCACATTTACAGCTTCCACATTATTATCTCCGGCATCCTCCTGAGTTAAAGCATGACTCCATATTACTCCATCCTGCTTCCATCCATCACTATATTCCCCAATAATACCGAAACAGCTATCTATTACATCAAGCTTTGAGCTTTTGATATACTTATCTGTATATGTATCATATTCTTCACTTGCCCTGTCGCTTTCGGACTCCCAAAAATCTCTTTCCTCACTGAGCTCATCCTCATTCATACATCTATATGGCTTTATACTATAATAGCTTCCATCATCAAAGATTTGTTCTGCATATGAGGTGAGATATTTGCTGCCTATTTCTACCGGTTTTTCATCATACACCTTGGCATTGCCATAACCATATGATTCAACCGTGGCATCTACAGACATGGTTGTAGTACCATTTGTTCCAGCCACTTCATAGTTAATATTTTCCGGAATATCGTAGTTTTCGCCTATATCATCCTTAGCCTTAGCATCCGTATCTGTGCTTACATTGGCATCAAGCGCCGACATATCCTGCTTAATATCATCGCTCCTGTTTTTTCCACAGCCCGTAAGTAAAATCGCACATACTACAAGCATATATCTTACTTTATTCTTCATATCTACAGTCCTCCTATATCACTGGCAATCATATCCAGATAATCATTACCGCCAAGGTAATCACCTGTAATCGCATCAATTGCCACAGCAACATATTTTCCTTCCAGTGAATATATATCGTTGCTTCCGGGTTCAATATACCCGTTATATACCCATACCGGACGCAGAGTATAAGTTATCATATCCTCCGTCGTTATTGCATATATAAGCTTTATAGAATAAATATTATATGTTGTATCTATATTAACATTATATACTACACTATTACCAATATACTCCTTGGCATTGTTATCAATCTCATCAAATGATTTAAGACTCCCCGCCATCTCCTTATCACCTATCTTAACCGGTGATAAAACTGCAATAAATGCAACTCCTTCGCTATTTACATATACTTTTATTTTAGATGAGTTATACATACCTCTTGACTTCTCATCCTCATAGTACCCTATAGCAGAACTTGAACCAGCGTTAATTTCTACGCCATCTATAGT
>CAVELH010000189.1:0-3907 GCA_963616385.1 bacterium
CCATTAAGCTCATCCATAAGCTTCTTATTCATCTCTTCTGACTTCATGCTTATAAAGTCAACAATTATAATGCCGGAAAGATTTCTAAGTCTTAACTGCCTTGAAACCTCAAGTGCAGCTTCCCTGTTAAGCTTATACTGAATTTCGGCTGCATCCTTACCCTTTATAGCCTTGCCACTGTTTACATCTATTACGGTAAGTGCCTCTGTAGGCTCAATAACAAGATACGCACCTGACCTTAGATAAACCCTCTCTGCTGTTGTTTTCTCAACAATCCTGTTAAGATTGTATCTTGCAGATAAAGGAAAATCTATATCCTTATAAAGGCTAACCCGCTGATTGTTCATATCGCACAGCAAAGCAAGCTCCTCACTGTCAGTTATAACCTCCACGTCAAGCTGGTTAAATTCTCCAATATCACTCACATAACCGGACTGATTCTGATATAGACATGAATAGGCTGTAGCAAACCTTGCCTTATGCAAAATGTCATCTAGTTCACATAACTTTTTTATCGTTTCCTGTTTGATAATATCATCAGGAGCATTTTCGGAATTGGTTCTTACAATTCCACCATACTGTATATCACCACAGGTTTTAGACAAATCAAATTCCTCAAGCGAAGCCTTAAGGATATCCTTTAATATGCCTCTCCGCTCCTTATCCTTTATCTTACCTGACACACCTGCAAGGTAATCTGTTTTGACAAGAATATAATCTCCTGCAACAGATATATCCGTAGTAACTGTAGCCTGCTTAGTCTTAATCTTATCCTTTGTCACCTGTACGGTTATCAAATCACCGACCTTAAGCTTCTTTTCGCCCTTATAATCCTCCAACGACAGATAACAGCTTTCATTCTTCTTAATATCTACAAATGCAGCATTAATATTTGGAACGATGTTAGATACACGACCTACATAAATGTTGCCGATAAGAGAATCATCCTCATATGTGCGGATTTCCTCTACATTTCCATCAACGAAAAGAAATCCCATATATATTTTATTAATTCTTGTAATAACAAATTGTCTCATTAAAATCTCTTTCCTGCCGCAGACAAAGGTAACAAATTATCCTTATCACCCATATATGTCTCCAATCTGTGTATCATATAGTCATAACGGTTATATGAAATGCCGGCATACTCACATAAAGCAAGAAGCACAAGCTCCGGCTTAAGGTTATCACGGCTTCCCGAAGCAAGAAGCATATATATACCATCCTTATATGGTTTAAGGTCATATATAAGAGGCTTAATATCGGTCATGATTTCCTTTGTCTTTGTTTTCTTAAGAATTTCTATCTTATCCTCGTTATAAAAATCTGAAAGCTTCGGTGTAAGTTCCTTAAATACATCGCTTACAGCCTCATCATTTAAATATATATAATAATCTGATGCCGTAACTATAGCCATCGAAGGCTTGGCATCGTCAGGAAGCTCAACTATATCTAATACTTGTATCTCCTCCGGCATCGTATCATTCAGACGCTTCATCATATCCTCTGTCGAGGTTACAAGGTCAAACTCTCCGTCAAAATACTCACCCTCAGAGGTCATACCAAGCGGCATAGGTGCAGCAAAGGATATAATCTGATGCGGTGAGAAGCCCTTGGTGTATGACACAGAAAGCTTTGCACGTCTTATCGCCTTCTGGAAAAAACGCATCACATCGAGGTGACCTATGAATCTTAATACACCTGTCTTTGTATATTTAATTCTTAGCTTCAAAGCATACACCTCCCCCGTAGACAGCAGAGCCGCAGCCCTGACACTTCATTCTGCAATTAGGGGTTACTACGCCAGCCCTGGCATTCTCCCATTCCTTTAACAAAAAGCGTTTTGATACGCCTGCATCTATATGCTCCCAAGGGAATATCTCATCTGCCATGCGCTCTCTCGCTGTGTAGAATTCAATATCCACATTATTCTTCTTAAACGCATTTTCGTATCTCTCCATAGCAAAAAACTCTGTCCACGCATCGAATATGCCACCCTGCATATAGACATCGTATATAGTCTTGGAAAGCCTTCTGTCACCTCTTGCCAATACGCCCTCCAATATAGATATTCCGGCATCATGGTAGGAGAACTTAAGACTCTTCTTGTTCTTCTGCTGCATAAATGTATCTTTTACATAGTGTGCTCTTCTTGTAAATTCATCCGGCAAAATCATAGGAGCCCACTGGAACGGTGTAAATGGCTTAGGTACAAAATATGACGCAGAGGCATTAATCATAACACGTCCATTTCTCTTTTCCTTAGGAACTGTCTCGAAATACTCCTCGGAAATACGCTCCGCAAGCTCTGCTATTCCACGTAAATCCTCATCGGTCTCAGTAGGAAGTCCGAGCATAAAATAAAGCTTTACCTTATCCCAGCCACCTAAAAATGCATCATGGCTTCCCTTAATTATATTCTCCTCTGTAATTCCCTTGTTAATTACATCTCTCAACCGCTGTGTTCCAGCCTCAGACGCAAATGTAAGCGATGACTTTCTTATATCCTGAACCTTGCTCATAACGTCAAGAGAAAATGCATCTATTCTTAACGATGGCAGAGACACATTAACATGGTCTGTGTCCTTCAGCTCAATAAGATAATCTAATAACTCATTTAAGCTCTCGTAATCACTCGAGCTTAAGGAGCTTAGGGATATCTCCTCATATCCCGTATTATCAAGCATTGTTCTCGCATATTTTTTGAGCATATTTACATCCTTCTGTCTCGTAGGTCTGTAAATCATACCAGCCTGACAGAAACGACAGCCTCTTATGCAGCCACGCATAATCTCAAGACATACTCTGTCCTGCGTAGCCCTTATATATGGAACAACAGGTTTCATAGGATATGACACATTATTAAAATCTGTTACAACCTGTCTCTTAACCTTCTTAGGGATATCATCATATACAGGAGTTATAGACTTGACTGTTCCGTCATCGTTATAGCTTACTTCATAAAGAGATGGTACATATATTCCCGGTATCTTTGAAGCCTGATGTAAGAATTCCTCCCTGCTCATATCTGTGCTGTTATACACCTTATACAAATCCATCAATTCATCATATGAGGTCTCGCCCTCTCCGATATAGAACATATCAAAGAAATCTGCTATAGGCTCAGGATTAACGGTACATGGACCGCCACCGATAACTATAGTATCTCCCTTCACCCTGTCCTTTGCGAAAAGAGGTATGCCTGCCAAATCAATAACCTGAAGGATATTGGTGTAGCACATTTCATACTGTATTGTTATTGCAAGCCAGTCCATATCACAGACAGCAGTCTGAGTTTCGAGAGTGAAAAGCTTAATCTTTTCCTCACGCATGATTTTATCCAAATCAGGCCAAGGACTATAAACTCGCTCACAGTAGATATCATCTCTTCTGTTGAACATATCATATAATATCTGTATTCCAAGATAAGACATTCCTATCTCATAAACATCCGGAAAGCACATGGCTATCCGGATGTCTATGTCACTAAGATTCTTCTTAACTATATTTACTTCATTTCCTATATATCTTGCAGGTTTTTCAATATTCATCAGAACCCGCTCTGATAGTGCAAGCTTTGACATATAAATCAATTTCCTTATCTATTAATTCTTGAAGCTATGTATTGGAGCAGGTATACGTCCGCCTCTGTTGATAAATGCATCGCATGAGAATTTATTTACAGGCATGATTGGTGCATATCCGAGCAGACCTCCAAATTCAACCTGATCTCCCACATCCTTACCAATAGCAGGAATTACTCTGACAGCAGTAGTTTTCTGGTTTACCATACCAAGTGCCATCTCATCAGCTATAATACCTGATATTGTTGTTGCCTTTGTGTCACCAGGAATTGCTATCATATCAAGACCTACAGAGCATACACAGGTCATAGCCTCAAGCTTCT
>CAVELH010000190.1:0-3837 GCA_963616385.1 bacterium
TTGCTATCATATCAAGACCTACAGAGCATACACAGGTCATAGCCTCAAGCTTCTCAAGTGTAAGCGCTCCTGCTGATACAGCATCTATCATTCTCTGGTCCTCACTGACAGGAATAAATGCACCTGAGAGACCACCAACATATGATGAAGCCATAACTCCACCCTTCTTAACCTGATCGTTAAGCATTGCAAGTGCCGCTGTTGTTCCCGGAGCACCGGCATACTCAAGACCTATCTCCTCAAGAATCTCACCTACGCTGTCTCCAACAGCAGGAGTAGGTGCAAGTGATAAATCTATAATACCAAAAGGAACTCCAAGTCTCTTGGAAGCTTCCTTTGCAACAAGCTGTCCAACTCTTGTAATCTTAAATGCTGTTTTCTTTATTGTCTCGCAGAGAACCTCGAAATTCTCGCCCCTTACAGTCTCAAGTGCAGCCTTAACAACACCAGGACCGCTGACACCTACATTTATTATTCTGTCAGCCTCAGTTACTCCGTGAAATGCACCAGCCATAAATGGATTGTCATCAGGAGCATTGCAGAATACAACGAACTTGGCACAACCCATACAGTTGTCATCCTTAGTTAATTCTGCTGTTTCCTTAATAATCTCACCTATTAACTTAACTGCATCCATATTAATACCAGTCTTTGTAGAACCTGTATTTACAGAGCTGCACACCTTACCTGTAACAGATAAAGCCTTAGGTATAGAACGGATAAGAAGCTCGTCCGCCTTTGTCATACCCTTTGATACGAGTGCAGAATATCCACCTATAAAATTAACGCCGCATGTGTTTGCTGCCTGATCTAATGTCTTTGCAATCTCAACAAAATCATCTGTTGTCTTACATACTGAGCCGCCTACAAGAGCTATAGGTGTAACTGATATACGCTTATTTACGATAGGTACACCATATTTCTTGGAAATCTCCTCGCCTGTGTATACCAAATCCTTTGCAGAATCAGTTATCTTCTTGTATATCTTGTCACAGGTCTCGGAAACTGTACTTCCCACACAATCAAGGAGACTTATTCCCATTGTGATAGTTCTTACGTCAAGATTCATCTTCTGAATCATCTCATTGGTTTCAATAACTTCATTTATACTAATCATATAATCTGCCTTTCTTTTCTTAGAGTCTGTGCATCATATTAAAGATTTCTTCTCTCTGAGTTTTAATCTGAACACCAATCTCATCACCGAGGTCAGCTAACTCCTCAGCTATTCTGTCATGATCCTTAGATGCATCACCTGTATCAACAACCATCATCATGTTAAAATATCCGTCAACGATAGTCTGGGCAATATCAAGTATATTGATATTATTCTGTGAAAGGTATACACATACCTTAGCTATAATACCTACCTGATCCTTACCTAATACAGTAATTATTGTCTTTTTCATACTCCATCCTCCTGTACTCGTATGTCATTTTGGTTTGTGTTTTTTCTATAATTCAATCAGGTCGCTTGGCATACTTCTGCTCGCCACCTGTAAATTAAAGTCTCTTACATCATTCGTATATGGATTACCCATAAGCTCAGTCTTGACAGTCTCATAGGCAAGCTCCGGATAATTATTCTCGTGACTTAAATGTCCCAAGAAAATAGCCTTTATATGGTTATTAAGTATATTATTGATGAGCTGTCCGCTTGCCTCATTTGACAAGTGGCCTCTCTGTCCTAATATTCTTTGTTTTAAGCTGTACGGATAAGGTCCTGCCTGAAGCATCCTTATATCATGGTTTGCCTCAACAAGCATTGCATCTGAATCTTGCAGATTATGTACTGTGTAATCGTCATATCCACCCATATCGGTTGCGACAGAAACCTTCTTATCATCCGCCTTCATAGTATAACATACAGGATCTACAGCATCATGCCAGATAGAATGTGCACAAATCTTTATATCTCCTATGTCAAAATCAACGTCAGGCTCTATCGGATTGAGCAGCGACTTGTCAAAATCACCGAGCTCCCGCATATCAGCAATTACCTCACAGGTTTTTTCCGTAGCATACATCGGTATTCCATAACTCCTTGATATTACACCCAAGGCGCGTGTATGGTCAATATGTTCATGCGTTATTATTATCGCATCAACATCCTTTATATTCATATCGATAGTGGCAAGTCCATCATTTATGCGTTTCCTGCTCACCCCGGCATCTACAAGCACTGCCGTATTCTCTGTTCCAACGTACACAGAGTTTCCACTGCTTCCACTGGCTATACTCATTAGTTTCATAATATTTATACACCCTTAATTTATTTAACTGTATATCCCGTCACCTTAGGTGACATAAGTTTATTTATCTTGTAATCTATATAATCAGGCATCTGCATCTGTTCCATTTTCTTAGTGCGGAGCATTCTCTTATCACCCATGGTAATATTCATAAATCTTCTTATATCAGGTGTCTCCTCAACAGATAAGATAACCTCATCACCATCAAATACAAATTCCATATACTTATGTGCTATCTCCTCAGGATAGTATAACGATACATAAAGTGCCAACTGTCCGTTAGCCTTCTTTGTAACATCACAATGTGCAGAAATTCTGTATTCTTTTTCTCTTACAGAAATATTCTGCTGTATATATTCATCAGGCAATACTCCAAGCATTATATCATATGACATATCATCATCGATAAGCTTAAATAAAAGCCCGTCCCTCTTCTCTATAAAGCTTATTTTTTTAATACTGCTCATGAAGTTTGAGTAAAACGCCTGTGTCATTAGAGGCACAACACATGAGGCGTACTCATTAAAGCAATACTCTATTCCAAAATAATCCTTGAAAACATTAATATCAATACCGTCTGTCGATGTCTTAGCAGGCTTTTTTAAATTAGCCTTTCCTTTTAATCTTGATATAAATCCATCTCTTGTAAAATTGTCATCATTGCCTGAAAAATCCATCAATGCCTCTACAAGACTGCAATCAGAAAATAGTGCATAGGCAGATGCGGTTACAGCTATCACTATACCCCTGTCCACATTAACATAAACATTCTGTCCAAATACACCATTGTACAAAAATGCCCCATCATGTAATAGCCAGAGCTGATATCCGTACCCTTTTATAATCTTGTTATCCTTAAATTCATGATGGCAGATAACGGACTCCTTAACCCAATCCTCAGGGACAAGACTTTTTAATTCTCCATCAACCATCCATCTTCCGTTGTTTCTATATAACTCTCCAAGCTTAAGCATGTCAACTATAGAGAGCTTCATGCCCCATCCGCCCTGAACAAAACCCTCAGGACATTTATCCCATGTGATATCTGTAATACCCATAGGCAAAAACAAATACTTTGTCATATAATCCATAAATGGAACGCCGCTCTTTATCTCCACTGCCGCGGCAAGCATATATGTGTTAAGACTGTCGTATGCAAAATCTGTTCCAGACTCGAAGCTAAGCTCACTTCCCATAAATGCCCGAGACCAGCCAGAGCTGAAATATGCACTTAACTCATCAAAGGTAACTCCAGCCTTCATTGTAAGCAGATGTTTTATAGTCACGTCCTTCATTCCATGCTTCAGAAATATACCATCATGCGCAGGAAAGATATCTACCAGCTTGTCATTTATGTCAATAACACCCTGACTTATCGCAATTCCAACACCCATAGCCACAATCGATTTAGCCATCGAAAATGAGACATGTCTGTTAGGAGGCATATTGTACTCCGGATAATACTCACATATAAGCTTTCCATCATACATGATTCCGAGCCCTGATAAACCTGTTTTCCAGTCGCCAGATAGTACCTTTATAAGTCTGTCAACCGCAATTCTGCTTACTCCTGCCTTATCTATGG
>CAVELH010000191.1:0-3833 GCA_963616385.1 bacterium
CTTCCATGTCATTAACTATAAATCTCAATGTTCCACTGTATTCAGGCAGCGAACCAAGAGTTATCTTAGCAGATTCACCCTTAGTGGACTCCTTTATCTCTATCTTGTCATTCGCTTCTATAAGCGAATTCATTCCTACGACCTTACCATTCTGTTTTATTATAGCGGCCTCACCGTCATATCCCCTCACGATTCTCGTTTTGCCATTAACCGTAAATGTTATGTCATCTCCACGTCTAGGGAATATCTTGTCATTAGGCAATCCAAATTGTACTGCCGCATCAAATATCGTAAGCTTGTCATTATTATAGAGCTTAATTCGCTCTCCATTAACTGTGACAAATATAAAATTATTCTTCTGGTCAAAATAATTAAGACAGATTCCTATAGGTGTAACATAAAGGGAATCCTTCTTGATATCATCGACAAGGAAGTTGATATCGTTCATAACCTCCTGCCCGCGCAATGCAACCCTCTCAGGTACAATATGTAAGGCATCTGCTAAGAGCTCTGAAAATCCTGTAAGCTTGCCACCACCACCAACTATGAATACTGCACTGACTGTCTCTCCGCCATTAAGCTCTATTATCTTATCTGCTATCTTAGAGGTTATCTCATATTTTACACTATCTAATGTCTCAAGTATCTCAGAAGGTGTTATCTTATGGCTTAAGCCCATAATATCCTTATATGTTATGGTCTTTCTCTTAGGATTAACCATCTTAAGCTTCTCTGCTGTGTCGAAATCTACAAGATATTTCTTGACTATAGCCTCTGTAAGCTCATCACCTGCTGAAGGAATCATTCCGTAGCCGATTATACTTCCATCCTTAGTTATGCATATATCAGAGGTTCCGGCTCCAACATCAACTAAGGCTATGTTAAGCAGTCTGAACTGCTCAGGTATTGCGACATTAATCGCTGCTATAGGCTCAAGTGTAAGATTAGTCACATATAAGCCTGCCATCTCAACCGCTGAATAAAGGCTGCTCACAACCTCCTCCGGCAGAAATGTGGCAAGCACATCTGCACCAATCTTAGTACCCTTATGCCCCTCAAGGTTAAGAATCTCATAATCATTAAGATAGTACTTAATAACTGTATAACCAACACAGTAATACTTAGTCTTTTCCTTATTCTCAGAAAGCTCCTCAAGGATAATATCATGAGCCTTCTCAACACCTATCAAATCTATTGAATGTATGTATTCCTGAGTTATAAGTGTGTTCTCATCAAATTCATACTCACCGTGTCCAACCGCTGTCTTAAGCACACGTCCTGCGGCAGCTATACACACATCGTGCAGCTTTCTGCCATTAAGCTGTTTCTCAAGCTCATTTTTGACATACACAATATCCTCACTTACTTTGCCGATATCGTGTATCTGTCCATCTATCATAGACCTTGTATCATGGTACTTAACAGTCATGGCTACGACATTGAACTTATTCTGTTCCATATATCCAACTGTACCTACAATACTCCTGGTTCCTATATCAAGTCCGAATATTAATGGTTCAGGGTATCTCGTAATCGCTGCCATTTTAGTCCTCCACACGGTTTATTACATACAGATATCAAACTCCATATTTACAAAATTATATCACTATGCATTAATTTATTCAACCTTGCATTTAGTTGTTTTGATGAATTTTCATAATCTAATTGATTATTTATAGTGAAATCTGCATATTGCTTATAATAATCATCATCTTCCTGACTGTTAAACATCGAGATACACTTACTCCTTGTATATCCCCTCTGCTTGGCAAGACGTTTAATTCTTTCTTCCTTAGACACCCAGACATACCATATTTCGTCACATATCTCCTTATATCCATCCTGTATAAGGAGTGCCGCCTCAATAACAAAAAGCTCTACACCCTCTGCCTTTTTAGTCTCAATCTGCCAAAGTATATTCTTCTTAACTGCCGGATGGGATATTGAATCAAGCAGCTTAAGCTTATCCTTATCCGAAAATACTATACTGCCAAGCTTTTGCCTGTCTATCTCATACGGTGCATTTTCCTTAAGGATTTCTCTTCCAAAATTCTTAACTATCTCATTATAAATGCTCTGTCCCGGCTCCATAAGAGTATGCGCAAGCTTATCCGCCTCGACAATATACGCACCATGATTTTCACTTAAATCATACAAAATCCTGCTTTTTCCAGAGCCCACTCCACCTGTGATTCCTATAATTATCATATTGTTCTCCGTGTATTACTTTGCGTCATACCAGCTATCTCCGCTGTGCACATCAACTACAAGCGGAACAGCAAGCTTTGCCGCATTCATCATCTCATTTACAAGTATATCCTTAACCTCATCAAGCTCCGGCTTATATGTCTCTATTATAAGCTCATCATGTACCTGCAATACAATTCTTGACTTTAAATTCTTGTCCTTAAGTGCTCTGTTTACATGTATCATGGCTATCTTAATTATATCCGCAGCCGTACCCTGAATTGGTGAATTCATGGCAGCCCTCTCTCCAAAGCTCCTTGTCATATAGTTAGATGAGGAAAGCTCAGGAAGTGGTCGTCTCCTTCCAAATAACGTGGTTGTATATCCGTTCTTCTTGGCATTTTCAACTGTGTTATCAAGAAATCTCTTAACTCCGCCATAGGTGTTAAAGTATTTTTCTATATAGCCTTCTGCTTCCTTCCTTGATATGTCGAGGTCCTGTCCCAAGCCAAACGAACTTATACCATACACAATTCCGAAATTAACAGCCTTAGCTCTTCTTCTCATAAGGCTGTCCACCTTATCTATAGGCACGTCAAATACCTCAGACGCAGTA
The DNA here is from genome assembly GCA_963616385.1 of bacterium. Classification (GTDB taxonomy): domain Bacteria; phylum Bacillota; class Clostridia; order Lachnospirales; family Lachnospiraceae; genus Coprococcus_C. The sequence goes on from CAVELH010000191.1 coordinate 2,804, forward strand.
ATTGAGTGTATATCCGTGTCCTTGTGATATGCGTTAATAAGTGTCTCGTCCTCTGAAAAATGTGCCAGAACCCTGAGCTCTATCTGCGAATAATCGGCATCAAGGAAAACATATCCCTTCTCCGGCTTAAATACCTTTCTTATCTCTCTTCCGAGAGGAAATCTTGTAGGAATATTCTGTAGGTTTGGCTCTGTAGAACTTATACGTCCCGTAACTGTAACTGTCTGGTTGAACTTACCGTGTATTCTGTTATCCGCACCTATATAAGCTGATAACCCCTCCACATACGTCGAGTTAAGCTTTGTCAACTGTCTGTACTCTAATATAGCTTCTATAATCGGGTGTTCACCCTGTAGCTTTTCTAACACCTCAACGCTTGTAGAATATCCTGTCTTAGTCTTTTTACCTGACTTTAATCCCAAATCCTCAAATAAGACATCACCAAGCTGTTTTGTTGAGTTTATATTGAATTTCTTGCCTGCAAGCTTGTATATAACTGCTGTCAGCTCCTCAATTCTTGCCTTAAGCTTAACACCAAAGGATAACAGCTCATCCCTGTCAACATGTATTCCGTTCTTCTCCATATCATAGAGTGAAAATGCACATGGAAGCTCTATATTATAGTAGAGCTCCTTCATACCCATATTATCGAGCTTATCTGCTAACATATCAACAACTGCAAGAGGAATAGATGACTTATACGCCATATACTTTGCAATATTCTCTATTTCAAATGAGAAATATGTTATCTCCTGCTTACCTACAAGCTCCTTATACTCAGGGACATCAATATGCATATAATCTCTGGCAAGGTCAACATACGAATAATGGTCCTTAAGAGGATTAATTAAATATGCAGCAAGTCCACAGTCAAACACATCATAGCTCTCGTCAATAAACAGATATGGGAGCTCACTTTTAATGTCGTCACAGACAATAGTTATATTTTTGTTCTTAAGCTCACTGATCAAGTCATTTATTACATTCTCATTAATCTCATTTCCAACTCTTACAAGATATGACTTAGCAC
>CAVELH010000192.1:0-3774 GCA_963616385.1 bacterium
TAACAAAGGACTTTAGAGGTAAAAAACTTCATATAACAGTTAAAAATCCTGATGGAGCAGAGAGTGGCTTTAAGAATATGGTGCTTAATGGCAGAGAGCTTGATGATAACTATATTCCTGCTGATTTGCTCGAAGATGAGAATGAAATTATTTTAACTATGTAAAAGGTAACCCGTAGTAGCTATTTAGTTACATGTATAAATGATATAATCTCATTAATGATTTGTTTGAGATTCTTTCAAAGAATTCATGTGGGGTGTTTCATATATATCATTATATGAGAAAAAAGGTTCCTGTTAATACCGCGGGGGTATTATATGGAACCTTTTTTTGTAAGATAATTTAAAGGAGATATTATATTATGAAAAAGACATTTAAGAAGTTAGCGGTAACATTATCTGTATGTGCAATGGCTCTTAGCCTTGTAGCCTGTGGTGACAAGAAATCTGAAACAACTGATACTACAACTGAGGAAGCAACAGATATTGAGATTACTGAAACTGAGGAAGCAACAGAGGATGAGGCAACAGAAGAGGATGCAACACCAGATGATTCAGCAGAGATTGATTTAGATGAGAATGGTGTACTTACTATGTCAGGTGTGAAGATTACCATACCTGATGGATTTGAGTACAGTGCAGATGATTCAGCAGAGAATTCAGCAACATTCGTAGATTACAATAACTCAGCAGCACTTGTTATCGGAATTGATGGCAATAACACATTTTACGATGACAGCAATGTTGTTGATGTGTTTGATGAGCAGATTAAGGTTCCATATGGTGAGGATGTCACACATTCACCAGCTATATATAACGGACATGAGGCAACAGAGTGGATTCTTGACAATGAGGACAATGGTTATGTAGGACGTTCTCTTGTTATTTGTGATGGCTCAATACTTATATATATTGAGTATATAAGCTATGACGGAAGTCTGGATTCATATACTCAGACTGTAAGCACTATTGATTTCTAATAAATATTAACAAGAAATTTTATTAAACAATAAAAAGCTATAGGCTATGATTAATATAATTTAATCACGGCTTATAGCTTTTTGTTTTATGAAAATGAGTATAAATAAAACCATATAACGTCATAATATATTTGAAATAATAATTATACGATTAGGTGGTAAATAAAAATGGATAACAAACAGATGGAACGTGCCAAAAACAGACTGGAAAATGAGGAGACAATGGGTAATCTGATTAAGGATTACGGACAGATTACATTATGTAATAACAGATTTCACCATAAAATACATCTCTTGAATATTATAGGCGAGATAGAGGGACATGAGATATTGGGAAGCAACTCAAAGTCAAGCAAGTACGAGCATATTCTTCCACAGCTTGCAGCAGTAGAGGATAATGATGACATTGACGGACTTATGGTTCTGCTTAATACTGTTGGCGGTGATGTTGAGGCGGGACTTGCCATAGCTGAAATGATAGCCTCACTTAGCAAGCCAAAAGTCTGTCTTGTGTTAGGCGGAGGTCATTCAATAGGAGTTCCTCTTGCTGTGTCTGGTGATGTGACATATATAGTTCCTTCAGCGACTATGGTAGTTCATCCTATAAGAATGAACGGTACAGTGTTAGGTGTGAGACAAAATTATGAATATATAGAGCGTATGCAGGACAGAATCATAGAATTTACTTCAACGCATTGCTCGGTTCGTGAGGATGAGTTAAGACAGATTATGTTTAACACTACAGAGCTTACCAAGGATGTAGGTTCGGTTTTAATAGGAAAACAGGCAGTGGAAAAGGGGATAATTGACAGAGTAGGTGGAATTAATGCAGCTATGAATTGTCTCTATGGCTTGATTAATATTAAAAAAGATAGTAAAATAAACAAATATGGTTATGAAGAGTAATATATAGACACATATAGTGAAAAGCATGCGGATTTATATTTGTATTGTATATTCTGCTATGCTTTTCATTGTGTGCCGTGATTATAAGATGATAAGGAGTGTACCTGATATGGCTACTGCGAACAATAAGCGCAGCACAAATAATAAACAGAGCACAAGTAAAAAGAGTAATACAAATAACAGGCAGAGTACAGGTAATAATGCCAAAGGAAGAAATAGTACATATAAAGGAAATGCAAAGGACATTAATCCAAGAAGAAATGAGATATGGCTGTTTGTGTATTTGGCAATAGCTGTATTTTTGCTATGCAGTAATTTCGGATGGTGCGGAGTGGCAGGAAAAGCCATATCTGGAGTTATATTCGGTATATTTGGAACTGTATCGTATATTCTTCCGATATACTTATTCTTTTCCGCAGCATTTTTGCTATCAAACGGAGCACAAAAGACGATTGTCAAACGTGTATTGTGCGTGGGAATATTTCTTATAGTTGTTGCGTTTATATGTCAGCTTGTAAATGGAGCTTCGGGAGTTACAATAAAGCAGTTATACGAGAATGGTTCTGTCAATAAGAGAGGCGGCGGTATACTTCTTGGAGGTATTCTTGCCATATTATATAAGCTTATAGGACTTACGGGCTCTATAATAGTTACTGTACTTCTTACAGTTATAGGAATCATAATTGTTCTTGATACTTCTATTATAGGATTTATGAAGGCTGAGCTTACAAAGGAGAGGGTTAAGCCTGAAAATGACTATGAGGAGGAGTTTGATTTTGAGGAGACAGCGGAGCAGCCTGTTAATAAGTCTAAGAATAAAGATGTGCTTAATTCTATAAAGGTGCTTGAGGCTGAGGACAAGAAGAAAAACAAGAGGAGCAATAAGGTTGTAAAGGAGGAAGAGGTGCATGAGTTAAAGCCGCTTCCACATCAGGAGTTAGATTTTTTCAATAAGCCTGAGTCAGATGGTTTTGAGGCAAGCACAGAGGATTCAGAGGTTGAGGTACCTGTTACCGAGCTTGCACCGGTGAAGAGAAAACGAAAGAAAACAAAGGCATCTACAGCCGAGATGCTTGCTGAGAGAGATGAGATTGACAAGGATATCAATGTCAAGGCAGAGATAAAGCAGAATATATCTGAGCCTGATGAAATATCAAAGGCAACCTCAAATACTAACACTAAAACGGATACACAGTCAGATACCAAATCAGACATAAAATCAGATAAACAGCCAGACGCAGGTGATTTTGCCCCGGATGCTACAGAAGGAGTAAGAGCTTACCAATTTCCGTCTACGGAGCTTCTTAAGAAGGCAAATGGTAAGCAGGGCGGAAGCAATGAGAGCTCAGTAAGAGAAACTGCAATGAAGCTTAAGAGTACTCTTGAGAATTTTGGTGTCAATGTAACTATCACCAATTATAGCTGTGGACCTTCTGTTACAAGATATGAGCTACAGCCTGAGCAGGGTGTTAAGGTCAGTAAGATAGTTAATCTTGCTGATGATATAAAGCTTAACCTTGCTGCGGCAGATATAAGAATTGAGGCACCTATACCGGGCAAGGCGGCTATTGGAATTGAGGTTCCTAACAAGGAGAGCCAGCCTGTTTATTTCAGGGATTTGCTTGAGTCGGAGAACTTTAAGAAATTCCCTTCTAATATTGCATTTGCGGTTGGTAAAGATATAAGTGGTCAGGTAATTGTTGCAGATATTGCTAAGATGCCGCATTTGCTTATAGCAGGTGCTACAGGCTCAGGTAAATCAGTCTGTATAAACACGCTTATAATGAGTATTTTATATAAGGCTAATCCTAATGATGTAAAGCTTATAATGGTAGATCCTAAGCAGGTTGAGTTAAGCATATATAATGGAATACCACATATGCTTATAC
>CAVELH010000193.1:0-3719 GCA_963616385.1 bacterium
CCGTATACTCTGTCCTTCTTATAACCCTGAGAGCTTACCTCCATTGTGAGATACTTACAGCCGCTCTCCTTCGCCTCATAAAAAAGTCTCTGCAAATCAACCGCCTCAGGAGTTGTGAGCAATGACATCTCATCAGTAATTCCCGTATAAGTGTTGATTGTAGATATAAGTGCAGTTTTCTTACCCATATGCTCATCTAAGATATTCTCGATAAAGCAGCTGACAGTTGTCTTTCCCTTAGTTCCCGTTATTCCAACAGTCTCTAAATCACGGAATGCGTATCCGTAAAAAGCCGCAGCAATAACAGCCATAGCCTTCTGGATATCCGAAACAATAATATAATCAGCATCTGCCTCATACTTAGTCTCAGATACATAAAGACATGCACCATCAGCTATAGCCTGCCTTAAGTATTCTTCCTTATAATTCTGCCCCTTACAGAAAAATAATGTGTCCTTTTTTACCTTTCTTGAGTCATATGAAATAAATGCTATCTTCCTATCAGGACTGCACTTTTCCTCTATAAAATTGTTATCCTCTTTTAAGAGGCTTGTAATCTTTTCTACTGTCAACACTGGTCTGTCTCCTTTTGCGTATCATACCACTTATTGCCATCTTTTATACATTGATTTCAGCCTTTACTCCAAGAATATCCTTGTTAGCCTCAAGTATAGGAGCAACTATCTCATCAAGGAATTCCTCAGTCTGCTCTGGAGCACGACCTACGAAATTCTTAGGCTCAAGTAATGCCACAATCTCATCCCTTGACATACCAAATGAAGCATCAGCAGCGATAAGGTCAACAAGGTTGTTTTCCTTACCATACTTCTTAACCTGCTCTCCTGCCTGCATAGAGTAAGTACGAATCTTCTCATGGAGCTCCTGACGATTTCCTCCACGCTTTACAGCGTCCATCATTATATTCTCTGTTGCCATGAATGGAATCTCCTTCATGAATCTCTGATATATAACCTTGTCATATACAACAAGACCATCTACTACATTGAGATACAAATCAAGTATTCCATCAATTGCAAGGAATGCCTCTGGAACAGAGATTCTCTTGTTAGCAGAATCATCAAGTGTTCTCTCGAACCACTGTGTTGCTGCTGTTATTGCAGGATTTAAAGAATCTACCATAACGTAATTGGCAAGAGAAGCTATTCTCTCACTTCTCATTGGATTACGCTTATATGCCATAGCTGATGAACCTATCTGATTCTTCTCAAATGGCTCCTCTATCTCTTTCAAATGCTGTAATAATCTTATATCATTAGAGAACTTGTGCGCACTCATTGCTATACCTGAAAGAACATTTAATACTCTTGCATCAACCTTTCTTGAGTATGTCTGTCCTGAAACAGGGTAGCATGAAGAAAATCCCATCTTCTCCGCTATCTTTCCATCAATCTTTCTTACAGTATCATGGTCGCCATTAAACAACTCAAGGAAGCTTGCCTGTGTACCGGTTGTTCCCTTTGAACCGAGAAGCTTCTGCTGGCTGATCATATACTCTATATCTGATAAATCAAGCAATAACTCCTGCATCCAGAGTGTTGCACGCTTACCAACTGTAGTTGGCTGTGCCGGCTGAAAATGTGTAAATGCAAGAGTTGGCAAATCCTTATACTGTCTTGCAAACTTAGAAAGCTCATCAATAACATTAATAAGCTTCTTGCGGACAAGCTTAAGTGCCTCTGTCATAACGATTACGTCTGTATTATCACCAACATAGCAGCTTGTAGCACCGAGATGTATTATTCCCGCTGCCTTAGGGCACTGTTTACCATAAGCATATACATGGCTCATAACATCATGTCTTACAAGCTTCTCGCGCTCCTTTGCCACATCATAATTGATATCGTCAACATGGCTCTTAAGCTCTTCAATCTGCTCATCAGTAATTCTAGGCTCACCATTCACATCTTTAAGACCAAGCTCTTTTTCTGTCTCTGCCAATGCTATCCATAATCTTCTCCATGTCTTGAATTTCATATCAGGAGAAAAAATATACTGCATCTCCTTGCTTGCATATCTCTCTGATAATGGGCTTACATACTTATCGTTACTCATCTTGTTCTCCTTTTTTGTATTTATATGTTATACCATGTTGCCTGCCGGCTGCATGTATTTATTTATATATCTATTTGTCATACTCTCCACGAATATCTTCCTTCGGAGGCTCAATAGGCCATTTTCCAGTAAAACAGCCCTGACAGAACTGCTTTCCCCCGGTAAGCTCTGAAAGCCTTGATATATCAAGGTAAGCGAGTGAATCCGCACCTATTATATTCCTTATCTCCTCTATAGACCTGTTATAAGCAATAAGCTGGTCACTGTCCGGAACATCCGTTCCAAAATAACAAGGATATAAGAATGGAGGTGAGGAAATTCTTACATGAACCTCCGTTGCTCCTGCTTCCTTAAGCATACCTACTATTCTGTCACTTGTTGTACCCCGAACAATAGAATCATCTATCATAATAACACGTTTTCCGCGTACTGCATCGGCAAGTACATTAAGCTTGACACGGACACTTGACTCTCTCTGACTCTGCTTTGGCTTAATAAATGTACGCCCTACATAACCATTTTTAACAAATGCAGTTCCATAAGGTATACCCGATTCAAGCGAATATCCAAGTGCAGCAGCATTACCCGATTCCGGTACTCCAACAACCATATCAGCCTCAACAGGACTGTCCTTAGCCAGACACCTTCCGGCAATAATTCTGGACTGATATACACTCATGCCATCTAACACGCTGTCCGGTCTTGCGAAATAAATGTACTCAAAGATACATCTTCCATGCTCCTTCTGGCATAAATCCTTGTGTGACACGATTCCGTTAGGTGTTATAACTACTATCTCACCTGGCTCTACATCACGTACAAAGGTTGCACCTATAGTATCTAAGGCACAGCTCTCTGATGCAAGAATATACGCATTGTCACGCTGTCCTATACATAGTGGTCTGAATCCATATGGATCTCTTGCTCCTATAAGCTTTCTAGGGCTCATGACAATAAGAGAGTAAGAACCCTTTATCTTCATAAGTGCCTTCTTCACAGCCTCCTCTGCTGTAGCGGAGGTAACTCTCTGTCTCGCTATATGATACGCTATAACCTCAGAATCAATGGTAGTCTGAAATATAGCTCCATCATGTGCAAGCTCTCTCCTAAGCTCTGGAGCATTGACGATATTACCATTGTGGGCAAGTCCCAGTGTACCTTTAATATAGTTAAGTACAAGCGGCTGAGCATTCTCCCTTGTGCTCGCACCCGCTGTAGAATATCTCACATGTCCTACACCGATGTTTCCCTTAAGCTTGTCCAAATCCTCCTGAGTAAAGACCTCGTTAACCAAGCCCATACCCTTAGATGAAAGAACCTTTCCCTTAGGTCCATCCGTATCGGACACAGCTATACCACAGCTCTCCTGTCCCCTGTGCTGTAAAGCAAATAAGCCATAGTAAATCGTCCTTGCTACGTCATTTCCATCAAAATCATACATTCCAAATACACCACACTCTTCGTGAAGTGCATCATCCTCCTGATAATGTTCCATTACGTTGCTCATATGTAGTTTTACCTTTCATTAAAAAATCAGCATGTATGTTATGGCTCATAAAGCCAAAATGTAACAAATAGATTATGCCCCACTTCACTAAAACTGTCAATGGTTTATTATTTATAGGGATTTTTATATAGCATTATAT
>CAVELH010000194.1:0-3687 GCA_963616385.1 bacterium
CATTTATTGTATTAGTATGGATAGCTGATTGTATAAAGGCAAATTGGTTCAAAAGTGTATGTAGAAAGATAAGTAAATATTCATATGCATGCTTTGTTATGCATCATATGGTGATATATATGGTTATTTCAAGGATAAATATATATACAATAAGTATAGGACAAAGTTATCTGTTGTTTGGATATGTATGTATTATGGTTGCGTTAGCAACATACATATTGTACAACTGCCATGATAAGGTTGTGAAGATGTTAAAGGAACCATATAATTAAAATAATAAAAAGGAGGGTTTATTTATGAGAAGAATGAGAAAAAAGATAGTAGCATTTAGCCTTAGTGTTCTCATGGGCATAGGACTTATTTCGCCTATGGGCAACGCTGGTAATGTCAAGGCTGCGGAGGCAGATGGATGGGATGTAGAAATTATTCAGAATGAGGATATAGGTGATGCATGCTCTATAGAACAGAATTCTACAGACACAGATGCAATTTCAGAGCTTTCGGAGGATTCTCTTGAAGTGGCGGCAGCACCGGGCTGTGTAACAGTACAGGGAACAAATAACTACACATATGCATATCAGGTCTTAAATATAGTTAATCAGAGGAGAGCTGAAAATGGACTCAGTCCACTTACTATGGACAAGGACCTGCTTGATGCGGCAATGTTAAGAGCAGCAGAAATAACCATTAAGTTTTCCCATACAAGACCAAGTGGTCAGAGCTGTGATACAGTGTCCTATAAGGTATATGGAGAAAATATAGCATATGGATATGGAACACCGGACGATGTAATGAAGGCATGGATGAATTCTACAGGACATAGGGAAAATATCCTTACTGCCGACTATACATCTATAGGAGTGGGTTGTTTCTATAAAAATGGTACATATTACTGGGTACAGCTTTTTGGTTATAATACACCTTCAACAATTTCGCAGCCGGCTGACAAAAATGTATCTGTAGATGTAGTTACAGATTTGAATAGCTATAATTCAAGCTATACATTGGAATCCAGAGGGATAGATGTAGTTGATAATGATCCTGTTTATGGGTTTATAGCATATATGAATACAAATGCACCGGATGATGCAAATATAGAGTATAGCTGGTATGCTAGTGCTGACAATGGCAATTCGTGGATTTTGCTACAGGACTGGGATTCGGAAGCACAAGGTTTTTGGGCGCGTGCTAACCAATTTGGTGAATATCTAATAGTTGCAAAGGCACGAAAAGCAGGTGATGATTCTACTATAGTATCAGATTACTTCTCATACGGATGTCATCCTGTAATTAAGGGTATATGTCAGATGCCATACACAGGTGCTGGTGGAGGTTACCTTATAGGCATTGAGAGTTATGACAACCCAGAACAGACCTACAGATATGAGATGTTGATTCTTGACTGTACATTATATTCTCAGGGTAAAGATGCATGGGTATATACAACTGGAAGATGCACAGTACCAGAGAATTGTCTGTGGACTGTATGGCAGCCACAGTATGGATATTATTGGACATTATTCCGTGTATATGATGCAAGCGGAACCTTGATAGATGAGATGTGCTATGGCTTTGTGAATGCATATTAGAATTATAAGATGAAATAATAAAAAACAGGAGAAATAGGTGCTATATGGTTTTTTCAAGTCCTATATTTATATTTGCTTTTCTGCCGGCAACATTAGCAGGATATTACATATTACATAGATGGCGTATATTACAGAATATATGGCTTGTGATAGTAAGTCTGATGTTTTATGCATGGGGAGAGCCTAAAAATGTACTATTGATGATAGCATCAATAATATTAAATTACATATTTGGTCTGCTTGTGGATAAATATCGCGATAAAAAGGCAGCTGTAAGGGTTATCCTTATATTGATGGTTATTACTAATATAGGCGTTTTATTCGTATATAAGTATTTGGGATTTGCATGTAGCATATTAGGTATAAAACCTTCGTTTGGAACGATTGCCTTACCTATAGGAATATCATTCTATACGTTTCAGGCAATTTCATATGTTATAGATGTATATAAGGAAAGAGGAGAAGCTCAGAAAAATCCTTTAAACGTTGCCCTTTATATTGCGTTTTTTCCTCAGTTAATCGCTGGACCTATAGTGAGATACCAGAGCATTGCTGAGGAGATACGCAATAGAAAGGAGACATTTGCAGACTTCTCTTATGGAGTAGAGAGATTTATAGTTGGACTTACAAAGAAGATATTTTTTGCTAACTCATTTGCATCAATCGTTGATTTTCTGTTCCAGAGAGTACCTTCGTTATCCTTTGGAAGTGCATGGATAGGTGCAATATGCTATACTTTGCAAATTTATTATGATTTTTCCGGCTACTCAGATATGGCTATAGGCTTGGGAAGAATGTTTGGATTTAAGTTTGTAGAGAACTTTGATTATCCATACATATCAAGAAGTGTCTCTGAATTTTGGAGGCGTTGGCACATATCATTAAGCAGCTGGTTCAGGGATTATGTTTATATTCCTCTGGGGGGCTCAAGAGTAAAGACAAAGGCGAGATTGGTTTTTAATCTGTTTGTTGTATGGAGCCTTACCGGAATATGGCATGGCGCCAACTGGACATTTATATTATGGGGAATAGGATATTTTGTTATCCTTACATTTGAGAAGCTGACAGAGCTTCCTCAAAGGCTGAAAAAACTTCCTGGCAAAATTTTATATCAGATATTCACTATTATCTGTGTAATATTTGGTTGGGTAATATTTAGAGCAGATTCGTTGCAACAGGCTAAGCTCTATATGAGCCATATGTTTGCAGTTGGTTGTAAGGGCATTGATACTTTGGCTTTGTTTTTGCTTAAGGATATGTGGTTATTGCTAATCTTAGGTGTTGTTATGGCAACGCCACTTGTGAAAAAATTAGCGGTACATATAAATAATTCAAGATATAGCATATTAAATGATATACTTCATGTGGTCGTGTATATGGGATTATTCCTTGTTGATATATGCTACATGGTGAACAGCAGTTACAATCCATTTATATACTTTAATTTTTAAGGAGTTGTATGATATGAAGAAAAGTTCGTATATAATTTCATTGCTGTTTTTAATTGTCATTTTTGGAGCCGGTATATATAATATGCGGAGAATTGCACCTGTTATTATAAATAATTATAGGAGTAATCAGGATTATAAAACAGATTTAACTGATAACATTGAGAATGACTATCGTCAGAATTTTGTTAAACGCAACAAGCTCATCGAAGGCTATGGAATTGTTCAAAAAGTAATGCAGAGAAGAATTCTTGGGAATGTGGAATTTATCAGAGAAAACAATGATATGATGAATGCCACTGGAAGGGTAGCATTTTCAGATATGTTTATAAGTGAAATGTCTACACTAAAACAAATTCTTGATGAAAAGGATATACCGCTATTATATGTACAAATGCCTGTGCGTGAGAGTTATGATAGTTCAGTTTCTATGGAACTGAATAATACACAAGATAATTTTTTGCGTTATGCAGAATGTATTAAGGATATGGGGATATCTACTATTGCGGGCAATGATTTACTTGAAGGTGATGGTGCTCCTTCATTTGAGGAGTTTTACTTTAAAACAGATATACATCCTACCACCAAAGGCGAGATATGGGTTGCTAATAAAATTGCTGAGAGGTTAGATGATGAATTTGGAGTTGAAA
>CAVELH010000195.1:0-3599 GCA_963616385.1 bacterium
ATTGTATGCAGTGTGGAGAATACCAAGTGTCCTGTCTCTGCCGCTGTTATCGCCGTTGATATTGTCTCAAGGTCACGCATCTCTCCTACAAGGATTATATCAGGATCCTCACGAAGTGCTGCACGAAGTGCGTTTGCATATGAAAGTGTATCCATACCAACTTCTCGCTGATTTACAACCGACTTCTTATGTTTATGTACATACTCTATAGGATCCTCAAGTGTTATAATATGATCTGTCAGATTCTCATTTGCTTTGTTAATAATAGAAGCAAGTGTTGTCGACTTACCTGAACCTGTAGGACCTGTTACAAGTACAAGGCCTCTCTTCTTTTTGTAGAGCTGAACAACTGCATCAGGAATACCAAGCATATCAGGCCTTGGAATCTGTGTATCAACCTTTCTGTACGCAGCAGCCATGTTACCTCTGTCCATAAATACGTTTACACGGAAACGTCCTGTCTCTGCTGAAGCATATGAGAAGTCGACCTCGCCTCTCTCTTTAAGTATCTGTTTATGTCTCTCATGCATTGTAGAACCTATGGCTTCTGCCGCATCAGCAGGCGTAAGAGGAGGAACCTCAACCTCAGTAAGCTTACCATTAATTCTAAGCTTAGGCGGTATACCACAAGCTATATGTACATCGGATGCATTCTGTTCTACAGCAAATGCAAGCAATTCCTTCATATCTAACATTATATTATACTTCCTTTCCCGTATTCTTAATTGCAATCTCTACTATATCCTAGTATTCGTCGCCAGCCTCGTATGTAATCTTCTTCATCTCTGATATAGATGTTATTCCCGCAAGTACATGCTTAGCCGCACCCATCTTAAGTGTAATCATGCCTTCTGCCAATGCCTGTTTTTCAATAACATCTGCCGTAGAGCCCTTAGCTATAACCGCTTGTAGTTCTCTTGATACAGGCATCATCTCATATACACCGATTCGTCCTGCATATCCAGTGTCACCACACAACGGACATCCAACTGGCTCATATATAATTACGTCATCATCGAGATCCTTGACACCAAGTACTTTCTTCTCATCATCCTCGGCAAGTCTGGCTGCCTTACATGATGTACAGAGTCTTCTTACAAGTCTCTGTGCTATAACTCCAACCAAAGCATCTCCGGCAACATATGGTTCAATTCCCATATCGATAATACGTGTAACGGTAGATGCAGCAGAGTTAGTATGCAGTGTCGATACAACCAAGTGTCCGGTAATAGCAGCCTGTACCGCTATCTGAGCTGTCTCTCCGTCTCGAATCTCTCCTATCATTATTATATCTGGATCCTGACGCAGGATAGAACGAAGTGCCGCAGCAAATGTAAGCTCTGCCTTAACATTAACCTGCACCTGATTGATACCATCTATATTAGCCTCGACAGGATCTTCTACAGTGATAATATTAACATCCTCTGTGTTAAGCTCACTCAATGATGTATAAAGTGTCGTTGATTTACCGGAACCTGTAGGTCCTGTAACAAGGATAATTCCATGCGGGTTACTAAGGATACCATCAAACACCTTAAGCTCTTCAGGTCCGAATCCAAGAGCACTCTTAGGCTTTGTAAGTCCATCCTTAGATGTAAGTCTCATAACCGTCTTTTCGCCATATACTGTAGGAAGAATAGAAACACGGACATCATACTCTCTCCTATCTACCATAATGGTTATACGACCATCCTGAGGTTTTCTCTTCTCGGCAATATCCATTCCACCGATAATTTTAATACGGGCACTGATACCAGACAAGAGACTGTAATCATATGTCATTACATGCTTTAATGCACCATCTATACGGTATCTTACTCGAACACTTGACTCAAGCGGCTCAATATGTATATCAGACGCTCTCTGTCTGACTCCACCCTCTATAATCTGCTTAACAAGGAGAACGATAGGTGAATTAGCTATATCCTCATTGATAGCTTCCTCATCAGCAGCATTCATTCCGTTCTGTTCCATCTCCTGACGATACTGCTCAGCAGCCTCCATCGCCTGAGAATTACCATAATACTTGCCAATGGTCTCCATCATGTCGTCTTCCATTGCAAGCAACGGTTCTACCTGAGTATTGGTTGCAATACCAATATCATCAATCGCATTAAGATCCATAGGATCTACCATAGCAACTCTAAGGATATTAGGATTCTGTTCATCATATCCTATAGGAATTGCCTTGTACTTTGTAACCAGATTCTCTGGTACAAGCTTGAGAATATCATCATCCAGCTTACATGCCTTAAGCTCTATGAAGTCAATTCCCATCTGTGTAGTAAGTACCGTTACCAACAAATCCTGGCTTATGAAACCAAGTTCCATGATGATATTACCGATACGTCCCCCATTTTCCTTCTGATAGTTGAGTGCCTCCTGAAGCTCCTCTTCTGTAATAGCCCCCGCTTCAACAAGCAAATCACCTATACGAATTTTCTTTCTACCACTCGTTATTCGCATATCATATCCCTCTCATATTAATATAGTAAGACTAAGATAGCATTATTATATCATAAAACATTAGTATTTCAAAGCACAATTTCACAATAAATTCACAATAACATTACAGCAGCATAATAACCAGAAAATCATATAATCCATGTGCTATTATCAGGCTTATAAAGCTATAACCTGGTATTAAATATCTTGCATATCCAAGGACTAAACCTGCACCAAGCGCAATATATACCTGTTCTATATACCCCTGCGGTATATGTGCAAGCGCAAATAACACCGCTGCAATAAATGGTGCAAGCCAGCTTAATTTGCCTAATATCCTGACAAGCTCTCCTTGAAAAAACACTCTGAAAACAAACTCCTCACAACAGGCAACAATTATCGCATAATAAAGGAAAGACCACGCCAGCTCTCCAAAACTCACCTTGGTAATCGCCAGTCCAAGCTCTGTATCAGGACCAAGCACTATAACCTTCACAATATAATATGGGATAAGAGTTAATATTCCATATATGTATTGTCTATAATCTTTTAGATTAATGGAGGGTTCTCTGTGCTCTCCCCATTTTTTATACACAAGAACAACAGGGATTGTTATTATTATATATAAGGCACTTATAAACCATCTGGTTGCCCACAGGCTATATATTCTGTCTGCTATATCAAATAAGTAAAGTGATACATAATAATATATCCCCATAACAACAATACATTTTATCTGTGTCTCATTTTTTATTTCTATGTTTTTGTTAAAAATATTTTCTTTGTTATTTGTAAACATATCTGTAATAATCCTTCTCTATTATCTTATCTGAGATAAAATATTCAACCTGTGCCTTCTTCATTGCTTCATAAACTTTATCATTTGTAACATCTATGTTATCAAATGTTGAATAAATAAGCTTCTCATCACCAACATCATAACATATATCTTCATCTATATAACTGTAATCCGAAAACATCGCACTTCCAGCTTCATCATACAGCATATCCCTTCCCGACAATAATCTGGAATCATAATCTACACCCATTAGATTAAGGACTGTCGGCAATATATCAACACTCGAACATATCTTGTCAACTTCTATCGGCTCTTCTATCTTACTATTCCAGATTCCAAAGCAGGAGTGATAGAG
>CAVELH010000196.1:0-3536 GCA_963616385.1 bacterium
ATAACTGACTCACCAAAACCATTTACAATACGCTGCAATATAATACTTGAGATATAAATTAAAGAATACTGTAATCCTGTAGGAATACCTACACGCAGAGTTTTCATTATAAGATTACCATTAATTTTTCTCATTGCAAATGCCATGCGAAACTGTGGTACTTTTTTAAGTGCATAAATAATGCAGAGAACTGCCGCAATAGCCTCCGACAAAACTGTAGCTATAGCCGCTCCTGCAACACCCGTCTTAAACACAAGCACAAATAATAAATCAAGCACAATATTTAACAGGCTGCACAATATAAGAAAAATCAGAGGAGTTTTTGAATCCCCCAATGCCCTTAATATCGAAAATGGAGTGTAATATGCAGAAACCGCAATCAAACCACCCATAAATATATACATATATAACAAAGCATCGTGCATTATCGATTCTGGTGTATTGAGTAAAACAAGAATCGGTTTTGTTGTAACCAGCGCTAACAGTGTCATAACTACAGATATCAGCAGGCACGCATAACTTCCATTAATAATTGAGGCTGCGGTGCCTTTTTCATCCTTTGCACCAAAATATTGTGAAACCACAACGCCAGAACCAATCGCGGCACCCATACACATAGACATAAAAAGCATAGATAACGCATTTGTTGCACCAATAGCCGAAAACGCATTATCCCCCACAAACCTACCTACAATAATCCTGTCTGCCAATGTATAAACCTGTTGAAATAAATTACCAATTAAAATAGGAATCGAAAACTGAATTAATAGCTTTGCCGGACTTCCTTTTGTCATATCAACTGTACGCATTTTAACCTCCTTATATAATACCGTACTATTTTAAGACTATTCATTCAAGAAACAACCTCCTGCAATTATATACAGGAGGCTACTCTCCAAGCATTTCCTTACGAAATGCAGAAACATATATATCCATCAAATGAAGCAGCATATCCTGTTGTTCTTCAGTCAACGTCTCCATAGCAAGCTTATCTGCCCGACGTATATGCGGAATAAAAGAATCTGCATACTGCACTCCCTTTTCAGTCAGATGAATGGTTTTTATTCTCCTATTCTCAGGAAGCTCCCGCAACTCAATATAACCATTCTTGTAAAAAGCAGTAACAACATTATTAACCGTCTGCTTAGGAAGTAATGTTTTCTCGCAAATCTGCTTCTGTGTACAATTCTCTATTTGCTGAATAGAATTGAGTATATATAATGAATTATATGATACACCCACTTTTCTAGCATAATCTTCATATATAACACTTAAACTCTGCCACGCACTACAAAATTCTCTTGTCTTATCATCGATGTTCAATAATAGCCCTCCTTTCATATAATAGTCCTTATTTAGGACTATTATACAGAGAATGTCCATTATTGTCAATCATATTTACTGTACCTGAAATCACAATATTCTGCTCCCTCAGCTATAGTACCCGTTCTCACAAGCTTCATGTTCATAATATCCGCAAGCACAAAGTCCATACGACATAAATATTGTGCTAATTCAGGACATCCCTCATCATTACATAGCTTGCAGATTCCACACTCATGGTAATCATAGCCAAGGTCATACTCATCATTTCCCGGTAAAATATCAACAACCCAGTCATTTTCATATTTTTTCTTATGACTTTCTTCGGACCACTTCAAACGTCCTTCCATCTTCTCAGGAGCCAGATAGCTTTCCGCATCTCCCATCACTTTCTTAAATAAGGATGACGCACAAAGTCCATCTCTGAATATCTGATAATTCTCCTCAGGCGACTTACCTGTACAGCGGTTCATAGCAATAAAATAACTGCCCATTACATAACTGCTCACAAGCCTTGAATTGCCAATCTCTTTCGCCCTGTTCATAATCTCTTTGTGCGTCTTTATTATTTCCTTCGCTGTGCTCTTTGGAAATCCACGCCTTTTCAATTCAGCCTTAACCGCACTATGATAGAACTTACTTACTGACAATACACCGATAGAATTTTTCATATCAAACACTCCTTAATACGCACTTTAATGACTATAGTTAGTTATCATTAACCTGTATTATACGTTGCGTTTTTATTAAAGTAAAGCGGACTTTTCTTTTTTCTTCTTCTCTCTTCTCACAAAAAGGCCAACACATAAGCCAGCAAAAACAACAGTCACAATTATAAGTATTGGCAATACTGAGATTGAACGGACACTTGCATCAATAAGCTTAAGTCCCTGATACAGTGTATATACACCAAATATAGAGAATATTACAAATGCAAGTGTATTGAGCAGTCCATCCGGTGTCTTGCTCTTTAGCAGATAGCCAACTAACATTCCAAGAATGTCTGCTGCAAAAAGTCCCAGAGAACAACCAATCCATACAATGAGCGCTGAGCTCATACCCTCATTAGCACCAAATGTTATAGCTGTAAGCTGTGTCTTGTCACCGAGCTCAGCTACGAAAAATGTGCAGAAAACAGCCAGTGGAGCAAACTTAATCTTTGATTTGCCCTCTTCCTCCTCTTCATCATCATCGCCAGCAACAGTTGACGCTGCAAAATAAAGAAATGCAAGTGCCGCAATAGTCTTGATTAGCCAGTCAGGAACGACCTCACTTACAAGACCACCTGCAAGAACTGCAATTCCGTTAAGTACAAGAATTGCTGCAGCCGTTCCAAATATAATATCTCTTAACTTGTATTTAGAAGTAAGAGCAATAAGCATAAGCTGAGTTTTGTCTCCCATCTCTGCTATAAATTCAGTAAAAAAAACTTTTAAAAATAATATCATTTGTCCTACACCCCATCTATCTAATTATGATATAAACTGCATATGCTGCATATAATGCGACCATACATAAGCCTTCTATTCTTCCAATTTTCTTCTTAGTTCCTGCAAATATCCATACAAATATCGTAAATACAATCAGTACGCACAAATCAATAATATTCTCTGTAATTATGCTGATTGGGCTGATTGCTGACGCAATACCAAGTACCATAAGTATGTTGAATATATTTGAACCAATCGCATTACCGAGTGCCATATCTACTTCGTTCTTTCTGGCTGCAACTATTGAGGTTACAAGCTCCGGAAGTGATGTTCCTATTGAAACGATTGTAAGTCCGATAAGTGTCTGGCTCATTCCAAGGTCACTTGCTATTCTTGACGCCGCATCAACTGTAACATCTCCACCAACTGCAATTGCAATTGCTCCGCCAACTATAAACAGAATACTCATAGGCACTGAAACAAGCTTAATTTCCTCGTCAGAACCGCCTTCAACCTTAACCTTCTTGTCTTCCTTGCTTGCCTTTAATGCAAGCTTAACCATATAGATAATATAAACTGCGAATAATACAATTAATATCACACCATCAAGGTGTCCAAGTATCATACCTGATTTATCACCAAGTCCGATAACCCCTAAAAGCATTAAGAGTCCGGCACATATAAGTGAATACGGAATATCTCTCTTTATTGTTTCCTTTGCAACATTCACAGTGGCAAGCAGTGCACATACTCCAATAACAACCATCAAATTAAATATATTAG
>CAVELH010000197.1:0-3518 GCA_963616385.1 bacterium
GGCTTGGAGGAGTGAGTCTTAATCATTTGACGAGTATGAACCTTAGCTTTTCCCGTGGTGACAGCTATGATAATGTTATTATGAATCATAAGATTTTTGCAAAGGCACTTGGGTATGATGAGAATAAATTAGTGTTTTCTGACCAGATTCATAAATGTGATATACATGTGGTTACTAAGGAGGATGCCGGAAGAGGTATAGTTTCTGGCTTAGATAAGCTAACAGGTATAGACGGACTTGTCACAAATGAAAGAGATATTCCTCTTATAACATTTTATGCAGACTGTGTTCCGCTTTTCTTTTATGATGAAGCAAGACATGTTGTTGCACTTGCACATTCGGGCTGGAGAGGTACAGTAGCTAATATAGCTAAGGCTATGGTTGATAAGATGAGCGAGGTATATGGTTCAAAAAGTGAGGACATAATATGTGCCATAGGACCGTCAATTTGTGTTAGCTGTTATGAGGTAAGCACAGATGTGGCATTAGAATTTAAGAATAGATATGATGATGCCGCTATTAAAAACATTCTGTATTATAAGGGAAATGATAAATATCAGCTTGATTTACATCAGGCATGCAGATATAATCTGCTTGGTGCCGGAATAAAGGAAAGCCATATTGCGATGCCTGATTACTGCACATGCTGTAATCCTGATGTATTTTATTCGCACAGGGCATCTCATGGCATGAGAGGAAATCTGGCTGCGGTAATAATGCTTAGAGATAATTAAAAGAGTGAAAAATAATTATGAAAAAACATGTGATAGATGGAATTGAAGATGGAAGCATTGCTGAGGAGCTTGAGATAGAACCGGGTGATAAGCTTATTTCCATAAATGGCAATGAGATAGGAGATATATTTGATTACCATTACCTTATTAATGACGAGTATCTTGAGGTGCTGATTGAGAAGGCAGATGGTGAGGAGTGGCTTCTTGAGGTTGAGAAGGACTATGATGAGGATTTAGGTCTCGTCTTTGGTGAGTCTCTTATGGATAAATATAAGAGCTGCCATAATAAATGTGTATTTTGCTTTATCGACCAGAATCCACCGGGGATGCGAGACACAATTTATTTCAAGGATGACGATACAAGGCTTTCATTTTTGCAGGGAAATTATGTATCTCTAACCAATATGAAGGAGAAGGACATAGAGAGAATTATAGAGTACAAGCTTGCACCTATCAATATATCTGTACACACTACTAATCCTGAGCTTAGGTGTGAGATGCTTCACAACAGATTTGCCGGCAAAATTATACAGTATATGGACATGCTGTATGAGGCAGATATACCGATGAACGGACAGGTTGTATTGTGCAAGGGCTTAAATGATGGAAAGGAATTAGAGAGAACCATAGAGGATTTGCTTAAATATACACCTACTATGGAAAGCTTATCTATAGTTCCTGTTGGTCTTTCCAAGTATAGAGAAGGTCTTTGCCAGCTAGAGAGCTTTACACCTGAGGATGCAAGAGCTGTTATAGAAATTATTGAGCGTTATCAGAAGCTCGCAGTTGAGAAAACGGGCAACCATTTTGTACATGCCAGCGATGAATGGTATATAACTGCCGGTATTCCTGTTCCAGACGAGGATAACTATGATGGATATGTACAGCTTGAGAATGGTGTTGGAATGACAAGGCTTCTTATTGATGAAGTAAATCAGGTGGTCGATGAGTATCTGACAGAGCATAATGGTGTTCCGTTTGCGGGAACAGGTAAGATATCTACAGTAACGGGACTTCTCATATATGATACTATTAAGGATGTTGTAAAACGGTTAAATGATGCCATGCCTAATGTGGATATAGTTGTACATCCTATTAAAAATAACTTTTTTGGAGAGAAAATTACAGTAACAGGACTGCTCACAGGAGGAGATATAATTAGTCAGCTAAGGGGTGAGGATTTAGGAGATGCACTTCTTCTTCCATCAAATACGCTTAAGGCTGACGAGGATATTTTTTTGGATGACATGACCTTAGAGGAGTTCCAAAAGGCTTTACAAGTTCCTGTGATTATTGTACAATCAAACGGTATGAGTTTATTTAACAGTATTATTGAAATGGAGAGTAAAGATGAGTAGACCAGTTGTAGCAATTGTTGGAAGACCAAATGTAGGAAAATCTACTCTGTTTAATACACTGGCTGGTGATAAGATATCCATAGTTCAGGACACACCAGGAGTTACAAGAGACAGAATATATGCCGATGTTACATGGCTTAATTATAATTTTACAATAGTTGATACGGGCGGTATTGAGCCTGAATCTAATGACGTTATTCTAAGGCAGATGCGTGAGCAGGCTGAGATTGCCATCGCAACTGCTGATGTTATTATGTTTATAACTGATGTAAGACAGGGACTTGTTGATTCTGACAGCAAGGTTGCTGATATGCTTAGAAGGTCAGGAAAGCCTATCGTTTTGGTTGTCAATAAGGTTGACAGCTTCGAGAAGTTCATGCCTGACGTGTATGAGTTCTATAACTTAGGACTCGGAGATCCTATGCCTATATCTGCCGCTTCCCAGCTCGGACTTGGAGATATGCTTGACGAGGTTGTAAAGTATTTCCCTGATTCTGCATTAGATGAAGAGATTGATGAGAGACCAAGAGTTGCCATTATCGGTAAGCCTAATGTTGGTAAGTCATCTATAATTAATAAGCTTCTTGGAGAGGATCGTGTTATTGTATCTGACATAGCAGGTACAACTCGTGACGCTATAGATACAACTATAAAGCGCAACGGAACAGAGTATGTATTTATCGATACCGCAGGTCTTAGAAGAAAGAATAAGATTAAGGAAGAGATAGAGAGATACAGTATTATCCGTACCGTATCTGCCGTGGAGAGATGTAACGTTGCAGTTCTTGTGATTGATGCCACAGAGGGTATCACAGAGCAGGATACTAAGATTGCCGGTATAGCACATGAGCGTGGCAAGGGTATGATAATCGTTGTGAATAAGTGGGATGCCGTAGAGAAGAACGACAAGACCATGAACAAATTCACACAGGACATAAGACAGAAGCTTTCATATATGCCTTATGCTGAGCTGCTTTTTGTGTCGGCAAGCACAGGACAGAGGCTTCCTAAGTTGTTTGAGACGATAGATGCAGTAATAGAGAATCATTCATTGAGAGTTGCGACAGGCGTATTAAATGAGATTATGGCAGAGGCGGTTGCATTAAACCAGCCACCTTCAGATAAGGGCAAGAGACTTAGACTTTACTATATTACACAGGTTGCTGTTAAGCCGCCTACATTTGTAATCTTTGTAAACGATAAGGAGCTTATGCATTTCTCATATACAAGATATATTGAGAATAAGATTAGAGAGGCGTTTGGGTTCAGAGGTACACCACTCAAATTTATAATACGGGAGAGAAAAGAAAAGTGATAGTTGCAAGAATTTTATGTTTACTAGGAGGTTATGTATGCGGACTGCTACAGACCTCATACATATATGGAAGAATGAAAGGTATAGATATAAGAGAGTATGGAAGCGGCA
>CAVELH010000198.1:0-3497 GCA_963616385.1 bacterium
CCAAGAAAATACGGCTGTGGATGTGGAACTCTGGTAATAGGCTGTAATCTTACTATATTGTCTATGTAAGATATATCAATACCATATTGCTCGCTGTCAAATCTTAACATTATATACTGTTTTGAATCACTGCTTACTGCATTTGTATCCATCCTTACACCTCCATCTATACTAATGTATTTGAATCAATAATAAGTGCGACCTCACCATTACCAAGAATAGTTGCACCGCTTATCATCTTTGGAACTCTGATAAATTTACCAAGCGGCTTGATAACTATCTCCTGCTGACCTAACAGCTTGTCGATAACAAGACCCGCCTGTCTGTCGCCCTTCTTGACAATTACAACTATTATTGTGTCATCGTCAAGTCCGTCCTCTTCATCGCTTAATGGCTCAATATCAAGCACCTCGTTAAGTCTTACAAGAGGAATAACTGTTCCTCTCAGGTTGATAACCTCCTTAGTATGTACATACTTGATATCCTCCGGCAATATCTCCTCCACTGTAACTATTGAATTAAGTGGAAGTGCATACTTCTCACCTGATACATCAACCATAAGTGCCTGTATAATAGCAAGTGTAAGCGGAAGTCTTACTATAAATGTTGTTCCCTCGCCAAGCTTGGTTACAACCTCTACATCTCCACCAAGTCCCTCTATCTTATTCTTAACAACATCAAGACCAACGCCTCGTCCCGATACATCTGATATCTTCTCAGCAGTTGAAAATGCTGGCTGGAACAAAAGGTCTATTGCTTCCTTCTCAGACATATATTCTGCCTGCTCCTCAGTAAGTGTTCCCTTCTCTATAGCCTTTCTCTTAATCTTCTCAACATCAACACCGGCACCATCATCTGATACCTCTATGGTAACATTGTTACCATCCTGATATGCATCAAGTCTGATTGTACCAACCTGTGGCTTACCAAGCTTTAATCTGTCTATAGTTGATTCAAGTCCGTGGTCTGCTGCATTTCTGAGCATATGCATAAGAGGATCTCCTATTTCATCAATTACAGTACGGTCAAGCTCTGTATCCTCACCAGTCATAATAAGCTCCATCTCTTTGTTAAGCTTCTTAGACAGGTCTCTGATCATTCTTGGGAATCTGTTTACAACGCTCTCAATAGGAACCATTCTAACCTTCATAACTGATTCATGCAGGTTAGTTGTAATTCTCTCAAGATACTCTATCTGCTCATTAAATGTCTGCTCCTGTGCAGCTACTGCACCTGTAACAGAAACAAGACCATTCTTAGCAATGATAAGCTCTGATACAAGGTTCATCAGATCATCGAGCTTCTCAATATCTACTCTTACAGAACGATTTACCACAGGCTTATTACCAGCCTTAGCATGAGCCTTCTTGTCATCCGCCTTTGCAGGCTTATTATCCTTAGTCTCCGGCTTGTCCGCCTCAGCCTCCTTAGGCTTGCTTGTCTCCTCAACCTGCTCCGGTATATTGTATTCCTCTATAAGTACCTCTTCTATCTCTGATACATTCTCTATAGCCTTCTTGATATCCTCCAAAGGCTTATCAGATATAATAAACATAGAAAAGTCAAATTCAAACTTCTCATCCTCTATGTCCTGTGCGCTAGGCACTGACTTAATTATCTCGCCCTTATTCTCAAGTCCTTTAAACACAAGAAACGCTCTGGCTGCCTTAAGCAGACATGTCTCCTGTATATATACCGTTGTTGCATATACATGAAGTCCGCCCGCCTTTGCCTCTGTCATGGCATTCTTCTCAAAATCAGCTATAGGAATAGATAAATACTTTCTTCTGTCAGATGGTGCGTCGGATTTTACTTCCTTTTCAGTCTCAGGCTTTGCAATCTCAGCTTCCTTGGCAGTATCTCCATTGCCCTGCTCAAGTGCTGCATTAAGAAGAGCTATAACCTCCTCGTTATCCTCTGTTCCCTCATCAGAAGTCTCTATAATATTGGCTAGATATCCCTCAATAGCATCAAGACACTTGAAAACTATGTCTATCATATCAGCGTTTACATTGAGCTTTCCATTTCTTATCTCTGAGAAAACATTCTCCATATCATGGGTAAGTCTCTGCATACGCTTAAATCCCATCGTACCAGCCATACCCTTAAGGGAATGAGCTGCTCTGAATATCTCATTAACCGTATCAATATTGTCAGGCTCAGCCTCCAATATAAGTACCTGGTCATTCAATGTCTGGATATGTTCCTTTGTCTCATCGATAAAAATCTCCAAATATTGACTTAAATCCATTATCGCACCCCTACTTTCTTAACTATTTCATCTGCAATATCCTTTATATCACACACTTTATCCGTAATATGGCTCTCATATATAGCTTTAGGCATTCCATATACTGTGCTGCTCTTCTTATCCTGAGCAATAACATATATATTCTTATGCTTTGCCAATGTCGTTATCCCCTTTGTACCATCTGCTCCCATTCCGGTTAATACAACGCATATTATCTCATCATAGGGCATATCACACAGGCTCTCAAACATGTTATTGCCACAGGGTTTTAAACCTACAACCGGCTCAGAATCATCGAGCTTAAGTCTTACCTTATTCTTCTTGGATTCCAAAACCATATGTTTTCCGCCCTTTGCAATGTATACATGTCCTGATTCAACAAGCGCACCATCAGATGCCTCCTCAACCTCTATCGCACTTAGCTGATTAAGTCTTATTGATAGCGTATTCGTAAACCCTTCCGGCATATGCTGTACAACAAGCACTGGTGCATCAAGATTCCTGGGAAGCTTCGGAATAACCTGCTGAAGAGCTCTAGGTCCACCTGTGGAAGATACTATCGCAACAAGCTTTTTACCATATATTTTTTGTGTGTTTTCACTATCTTTCTCTATTATATCAGATACCCCTCTTCTCATAAGTGCAGAGTCACCCTGCTCGTATGCTTTTTTCATTTATTATCCGCCTATCTCTCTTTTTCTCTCCATTCTCTCGCTCTCAAATATATATCTGATAATCTTATCTCTCTCTTCCTGTGTTATCTTCATAAATTCCAAGCGCTGTTCAAACAGGTCTCTTCTTCCCTGCATAGGTGTACTTCCAAGTATTCTCGCAAAGAGATTAAAGCTCATGCTCTCTCCTAAAATATGAACCATAAATTTTACTTTTACAATTTCATTTTTCTCTATGTCATGCTTTGATGCAATTCTTGTTCCACCACCACTTACATCAAGCAGCTTGACAGGATACTCAAGCGCTTCCTCAGGTACAGATAAATCATCCGGAATCCCTGTCTCATACTCATCGTCCGATACTATTCTCATCTTTGCATCAAGCAGACACTGATAACGATAGAACTCTCTTCTCTGAACCTTAGTGAGCTCGCCGAGCATAGTTATCTCTAAAAAAAAGAGATTTCCGCTCTTATATCTTGCTGTAACTATAACATTACACTGGAGCAGTCCCTTATCTGTATAAAAACAAGCAGAAAACTTCTCATTTAGCGGCAATGGCACAATCTTACCCT
>CAVELH010000199.1:0-3431 GCA_963616385.1 bacterium
CATATATATGCTATATATGTGGTGAATTTCTAATATGACGTACATATTATCTTAAGGAGGGTTATATAGATGGCAAAGAAACCATATTACATTACGACAGCAATCGCATACACCTCAGGTAAGCCTCATATAGGCAACACCTATGAGATTGTATTGGCTGACAGTATCGCAAGATACAAGAGATTTGTCGGATACGACGTACGTTTCCAGACAGGAACGGACGAGCATGGACAGAAGATAGAGATAAAGGCATTCGAGAATCTCTCTACACCTAAGGAATTTGTTGATGAGACATCAGCAGAGATTAAGCGTATCTGGGATTTGATGAATACTTCATACGATAAATTCATCAGAACAACTGACGATTACCATGAGAAACAGGTACAGAAGATATTTAAGAAGCTGTACGAGCAGGGAGATATCTATAAGGGTGAGTATGAGGGAATGTACTGTACACCATGTGAGTCATTCTTCACACAGTCGCAGCTTGTAGATGGCAAATGCCCTGACTGTGGACGTGAGGTGCAGCCTGCTAAGGAGGAGGCATATTTCTTCAAGCTTAGCAAGTATGCTGACAGATTGATAGAGCATATAAATACACATCCTGATTTCATACAGCCAGAGTCAAGAAAGAACGAGATGATGAACAACTTCCTTCTTCCGGGACTTCAGGATTTATGTGTATCAAGAACATCATTTAAGTGGGGTATTCCTGTAGACTTTGATCCGGGACATATCGTTTATGTATGGATAGATGCACTTTCTAACTATATAACAGGTCTTGGTTACGATGTTGATGGCAATTCAGATGAGCTTTACAGAAGATACTGGCCTGCTGATTTGCACCTTATAGGTAAGGATATCCTTCGTTTCCATACCATTTACTGGCCAATTATGCTTATGGCACTTGGCGAGCCATTACCTAAGCAGGTATTTGGACATCCTTGGCTTATCCAGAGTGATGGCAAGATGAGTAAGTCCCGTGGCAATGTAATCTATGCAGATGATATGGTAGATTTATTCGGTGTAGATGCGGTTCGTTACTTCCTTCTTCACGAGATGCCATTTGAGAATGATGGTGTTATCTCTTGGGAGCTTGTAATAGAGAGAATCAACTCAGAGCTTGCCAATACACTTGGCAACCTTGTGAACAGAACTATTTCTATGTCAAACAAGTACTTTGGCGGTGTGGTAACTAATGCCGGAGAAACGCAGCCTGTAGATGAGGAGTTAAAGCAGGTTGTCACAGACACAAGATTAAAGGTAAATGCATGCATGGACAAGCTTCGTGTAGCAGATGCCATAACAGAGATATTTACATTGTTCAAGAGATGTAATAAGTATATAGATGAGACTATGCCTTGGGCACTTGCAAAGGAGCCGGATCAGGCAGACAGATTAAATACAGTTCTCTACAACCTTGTTGAGAGTATTGTTGTAGGTGCTACTCTTCTTGAGCCATTTATGCCTGAGACATCAGAGAAGATTCTCGCACAGTTAAATGCTGAGAAGAGAAGAGTTACAGAGCTTTCAACCTTTGGATTATATCCATCAGGCAACAAGGTAACAGCAGAGCCAGAGATTTTATTTGCAAGAATAGATACTAAGGCTATGCTTGAGGAGATTGAGAAGAAGTTCCCTACTAAGGTAGCAGAGCCGGAGGAAGAAAAGCCTAAGAAGGCACCTAAGCCGGAGGTTAAGATTCCTACAGTAGATGCCAAGGTAAAGGAAGAGATTACAATCGAGGAATTTGACAAGATGCAGCTTCAGATGGGTGAAATCATCGAATGTGAGGAGGTTGCCAAGTCAAAGAAGCTTCTCTGCTCACAGGTTAAGGTTCAGGGCAGAACACTTCAGATAGTTTCCGGTATCAAGAACTATTACACACCTGAGCAGATGGTAGGTAAGAAGGTTGTTGTAATCACTAACCTTAAGCCAACTAAGCTTGCAGGCGTTTTGTCAGAGGGTATGCTTCTCTGTGCAGAGGATTTCGAGGGTAATCTTGCACTCCTTACAGCAGAAAAGGATATGCCAGCCGGTGCTATGATAAGTTAATAAGCTGATTGTAGATTATAGTCAGGTTTGAAATTAGAATAATATATAATGGGTAATGATACAGCCGTCAGTTCAGGTGAACTGGCGGCTGTGGTTTTATTGTTAGAGGGATTATCCTTATGTTTATCCCCCCACTTTTATCCCCCACTTAGTAATTAATAAATGTGGGGGATAAAGTGAAGGATAGATGGAAATGCTCCTATGATTACAGTGTATAATAATCGAATTGAAATATTGTCATGAGGCACATTGGTTCAAAAATAGACATTGAATGTTTTTTACCTAGGTGTTTCCGTTTCAGTAAATATAAAACTGTAAGACATCTTCTTGCAGCTTTATATAAGCGAGTGTTCTGAAGGGGGTGTTCCGTAGATAACAAGTGTATATGGTAGAGATGCATTTGAGTTTAGAGAAAATTTAATTGTGGTCACAATTTTGTTTGATATTATAGATACTGAATCTGATGAGGCGGTCTAAGATAATAGCCCAAAATGAGGGACGTAGTTTAAATAATACATAACAGAAGATTCTAAAAGAATTAGGTAAAAATCCCAAGACAACTTAGCCACAGCTTATGGAAATATTAGGTATAGTAAGAACTGCTGTTCAAAAGAATATAACATATTTAAGAGAACATGATTATATTGAAAGTGTAGGAGTAAATAAAAATGAATATTGGAAAGTGTTAAGATAATTTAATAAATGAGGCATTATTATAAATACAAAGCTTATAAGGGATATTCGAGCAGAAAGGAATAGTTTTATCGCATAGAAAAAATATAAAGAAAAGTTATGTTGACTTTTTAATCAGATATCTGATGGACACAGATAGAGTTTTTCGTTTAATTGAAAACGAAATTTTCTGAAATAGATTAATTATGTAAAAGAATAAAATTATAGGATTGAACAATTATTAATACAGTGGTAAAATGATTATTGAAATAGCTACGAGCTGACACTTTTGTAGGGAGGTATATATATGAATATATGTGCACTGACAATATCTTTATTAGCATTTGTTTTATCAGTTTTTCAATTTGTTAGAGACTCGTTATGGCAAAAAAAAGAAGCTACATTAAATGCTTATAATGAATTACAAGATGATGTTTTTTCTGAACTATCAAAATATTCAAAACCGCTACCTGCAATTGAACGTGGAGATGATAAATGGAATAAATTTACTACATTTCTTGCTAAGCTTGAGCGTTTTTCGGTAGGAATTAATACAGGAATATATTCTATAAAAATATTAAATGATTTAGGTGGAGATTATTATATTTATGAATATGAAAAACTTGAACCTATTATTACTGAAAAGAGAAAAAATAATATTATTCCAGGAGGTCATTATACTGAATATGAAAAAACTGTAAACC
>CAVELH010000200.1:0-3416 GCA_963616385.1 bacterium
GTATGCAGCCTGTTCTAAATGATTACATACTTATCAAGGAATAGGAGAATACCATATGAATATGTCAAATGTTGTGGCAGTAACTAACAGAAAGCTGCTGTCAGATAATAAAGTAGACGACAAGGAAGCACTACTTATGCAAATTGAAAGACTTGCCAAAAGCAATGTCAGATTTATCATACTTAGAGAAAAGGACCTTTCCGAAAATGAATATGAAAAGCTTGCCAAAAAAGCTATCGATATATGTAAGACTTACAATAAATGCCTGATTCTGCATACCTATGTAAATGTGGCACTAAGACTTAACCACCCTTACATACACCTTCCTTTTCCTATACTTTTGAAATATGACAAGGATTACATTTCAAGCTTTAAAATCACTGGCGTATCCATCCATAGTAAGGAAGAAGCCGAGAAAGCCGAAAGCTTGGGAGCAACCTACATTACAGCCGGACATATATATGCAACCGACTGTAAAAAAGGTGTTCCTCCAAGAGGCATAGAATGGCTTCAAACTATCACAGCCTCCGTCTCAATTCCCGTATACGCTATAGGCGGAATAAACAATGAGGATAACATTAATTCCGTACTTTCTGCCGGCGCAGCAGGAGGATGTATGATGTCATATGCCATGAGTAAGTTTTATATTGACAGTTAATCTTATATCTTATATTATTTGTTTGATTAGGAGCTTACATGAAAGGATTTGTATCTATGTCGCATGGTATTTCAAGGAAAAATCGAATAGTGATTTTCTTAATGATTATTTCCATGTCATTTCTGTGCTCATTTTCACACAGTAACAAATTAGACATAAGTTGGCAATCCAGTTCAGCGTGTTTACATAGGGCCGATTCTTCTATTTCCACATCAACCATTAAAATGCTTGACGGAAGCAAATTATTAGAGAACAACTTTGGCTCTAGAATAAGGGTTGCCGAAGAACAGGCAAGAATACGCGACAGCAAAAGGGGCAGCTATGCAGCATGGTACATAGCCTGTATCTTTACCGCCCTTATGATTCATTTTACATCTATGTATGTTCACTTTCTTGTTAAAAGTGACCTTACTCCACGTTACTCAATTATATATTATCTCCATCGTTCAGATGGCAAAAAATCCGCACTTTCTATTGCATAGCCTAAACATTTTCATTTGCCGGTAACTTTGGGTTACAGGTTTATTTTGTTATGCAAAAAAGAAAGGACAATAGAATATGATTAGTTTAAAGGTAATTATTATCGGTACTGCTATTTCTTATGGTATTGCCATTATGATGAAATTGACATTGGCTCTTATACACATTTTTAGCAAGAGAGAGGAGGACAAATAATAATGGATATTTTAAACCTCTTTCAGGGTATTGGAACTATGTTTGAACAATCTCCACAGATTGTTATAGCAAGAATAAGTTTAATTTTGTTGGGCTTTTTATTGGTTTACCTTGGTATTAAGGGTACACTGGAGCCACTTATTATGGTACCTATGGGACTTGGAATGTCAGCCGTAAATGCAGGCGTATTGTTCCTCGGTGACAATCAGATAGGAAACCTCATAATCAATCCGCTGTTATCAAGCACAGATGACCTTATGAAATATATGCAGATTGATTTCCTACAGCCACTTTATACACTTACCTTCAGCAACGGACTTATAGCCTGTCTCGTATTTATGGGTATCGGAACTATGTGTGATATAGGATATGTTCTTGAGCATCCATTTATAAGTATGACAATCGCACTGTTTGCGGAGGCTGGTACTGTTCTTACTTACCCTATAGCGAGGGCTATGGGGCTTGAACAGGGCGCTGCCGCTGCCGTATCTATAATTGGAGGAGCAGATGGACCTATGGTTTTGTTTGCCTCGCTAAAGCTCGCACCTGAGCTGTTCGTACCTATATCCATTGTGGCGTACCTATATCTAAGTCTGACCTACGGTGGATATCCTTATCTCATCAAGCTTCTTATTCCAAAGGATAAACGAGGTAAGGTAATTAACAGACCTAAGAAGAAGAGCTCTATCAGTTCAAAGGAAAAGCTTGTATTTGCAGTTGTCACAAATGCAACCCTTTGCCTGCTCTTCCCTGTTGCTGCACCACTCTTTTTAAGCTTCTTTGTAGGAATAGTTATAAGAGAGACCGGAATATCAGCATACATAAAGCTGGTAGGAGAAAGCTTCCTTTACTTTGCAACCTTCTTCCTTGGGCTCATGCTCGGTGTACTCTGTGATGCGAGCACTCTACTTGATAAAACCGTTATCAAGCTGCTGGTATTAGGTATGCTGTCACTGCTGTTATCGGGAATAGGAGGCATAATAGGTGGTTATGTTGTGTACCTCTTCAAAAAAGGTAACTTTAATCCAACCATCGGTATTGCCGGAGTTTCCTGTGTACCGTCAACCGCAAAGGTAGCACAGAAAGCCGCGTCTAAGGCTGATCCTGCTGCATTTATTCTTGATTACGCTCTTGGTGCTAACATATGTGGTGTAATAACAACCGCAATACTTACCGGAGTGTATATCACACTTCTAAGCTAAATAAATATCAGGGCAGGCATACCGAGACCAGATGAATTTTATTTGGTCTCGGTATGCCTGCCATATTTTTATCAGTTGCTATTCACTTATTATCTTCCTGCTACATGAATATGTAATAAAGAAGTATATTCCGTATATTACAAGTATCACGGCTGCCGCAAACAGGATTGAAAAAAGCAGTCCCGAATGTCCAAAATACTGTAATATTATCATGGCTGTCTGCATTCCAAATATTGAATGTATTATTGCTAATAGTAAAGGCAATCCAAAGAACATTCCACATTGCAGCATAAGGGAATGACTGATTTGCTTCTCGTCAACACCTATTCTCCTCAGGGTTTTATATTTTTCTCTGTTGTCAGTTGCCTCTGACAGCTCCTTTAGTGCCAATATAGCAGCACTTGATATCAGAAATATAATTCCAAGATATATTCCCACGAATATTATCATTATCGTAAGTCCTACACTTGTGTCATACAGATATTGCTTTGTTACACATCTGATGCTTTCTGCATCGTCACTATCCTCTTCTCCATCAATTATTATCTTAATGTTCTTCTCGTCATAGTACTTGTTAAGCTGTGCACATTCTGATTTATTATGTGTATTGTAATCTGCCGAATATACAAACTCCATAGACTCTAAGTGTGTAAAGCGGACATCATCTGGAACTATCACAAAGCCTGCATTTGCATGTGTATCGCTAATCTCTACAAATCCATCCTGACATACATTATACTTAGGACTATACTCTTTACCATTTATACTTATCTTACTTCCGTATGAAAGTCCATTATTGAATATTTTCCCTGTCTCATTATAATCACATACAAGTATATATTCATCCTCAGCTAACTCATACTGCTTTGCACCATATGATT
>CAVELH010000201.1:0-3367 GCA_963616385.1 bacterium
AACTCCCGCCAAAGGTTTTGGAGACCCCTATCATACCATTTGACCAATCCCCTATGTAGTTTGTACTTTACCTGTCGCAAAGCACATGTATTATTATACAGCTTGAGAAGATTTTGTCAAGCAAAAAATGATATTAATAACACTTTTACTGATGCGTTTAATTTGATATAATAAATCAGTCAAAATGGATAAAATTAGGTGAAAGGAAAATAGTAAAATGGAACTATGGGATATATATGATGAAAATAAAGTGAGAACAGGAAGAACTATGGAGCGTAATGACTGGCATATGAAGGCTGGCGATTACCATCTTACTGTCCTTGGTGTAATAAGACATGTTGATGGCAGATTTCTTATTACAAAACGTGTAATGACAAAAGCATGGGCTGCCGGTTGCTGGGAGGTATCTGGTGGTGCGGCTCAGGCAGGTGAGGAATCCGAGGATGCTGTAAAAAGAGAGATAATTGAGGAAACAGGACTTGATGTTAGTGGATGGGATGGTGGATATCTGTTTACATATAGACGTGATAATCCGGATGAGGGAGATAATTATTTTGTAGATGTATATAAATATATAGGTGATTTTTCAGATGAAGATATTCATTTGCAGGAGGCTGAGACAGATGGATATATGTTAGCAGATATTGAGGATATCAGAAAGATTGCCGGTGATGGTAAATTTCTTCACTATGACAGTATAAAGGCAGCATTTGAAGGGTGATTTTTATGCAGCTTAAAATAGATGGTGATACTATAGGCAGGAAAGCATACCTGGGAGATAATACACTTATCGATATTGCCATTCCCCAAGATGTAAAAAGGATTGAAGATTGGGCATTTGCACAATGTGGCAGACTTAAATCCATACTTCTTCCTGATAATATAGAATATATAGGAAGAAATATATTTGCCGGATGTGATGCACTTGATGAGATAAGAGTATATGGGCTTGAAAAAGCTTTTAATAGCTATACAATTACATATATATCACAAATGCTTGCAGCTGCCATGAAACATTTTGGCTATAACGCTTGCGAGTGGCTTAAGAATATAGGTTCACCGGCATGGTTTGATAATTGGGATGCGTCTTGTGATAGTTATATCAAAGAACAGGACGATATTGGATTTATGCCATTTTTGGCTGGTGGAGAGGAAGATTATTCTGATAGCGAGCATGAAAGGATGTTATATTCATATAAAACCAGAAAACGGAAGGTTAAAACTCTGCTCCGCAGATTAGCATTGAAAAAGGCATTTCCAATAAATGATTACAGAATGTCAGCATGGAGAGAGTATTTAAATTCAGCATATGAACCATTGATAGATGTCCTTAAAGAGGATAATATCCATGTACACGATGATGTCAGAATGTGTGTCGATGAAGGCGTGATAATGCATAGCAATATGAAGGCATTGATTAATGATCTTCCTGAGGAATATGTTGAGCTTAGGGCAATTATTATGAATTATCTTGAAAATGTTAATAACAATGAAGATATATGGAATGAATTTGAAATTTGATATCATCGGTTACGGTAAATAAAAATTCTATATATGCGTATGTATAGTTCAAAAATAGATGTTTAAATAAACCATTTATTATGCTAATATAATAAAAACAAATTATATAATTTAATGGAGGGTACATATGAAAACAACATTAATAATTGGTATTGTTTGTGCTGTGGCAGTTATAATCCTTTTGTGCATGGGTTATGTCAAAGCACCACCTGATATGGCGTATATTATATCAGGTATCAGAAAGAAAGCAAAAATAGTAATAGGTAAAGCAAGCATAAGAGTACCATTCTTTGAGAGACTTGATAAGCTTAACCTTCGTCTTATTCCGATTGATGTTAAGACAAGTAATGCAGTTCCTACTGCTGATTACATCAATATCAATGTGGATGCGACAGTTAATGTTAAGATTAGTAACGAGCCTGGCAAGATTCACCTCGCTGCTGAGAATTTCCTTAACAGAAATACAGAGTACATAGCTGGTGTTGCCAGAGAAGTACTTGAAGGTAATGTTCGTGAAATTGTTGGAAAAATGAGATTAGAGGAGATGGTATCTGATCGTCAGAAGTTTGCACAGTTGGTTAAGGAGAATGCTGAGCCAGACCTTGCTGCAATGGGATTGGATATCATAAGCTTTAATGTACAGAATTTTGTTGATGGTAATGATGTTATTGAGAATCTTGGTATCGATAATATAGTAAAAATTAAGAAGGCTGCTGCTATTGCAAGAGCTGAGAGTGAAAGAGATATAAAGGTTGCACAAGCTGAGGCTGATAAGCAGTCTAATGATGCTGCGGTTGCTGCACAGACTGAGATAGCTAAAAAGCAGAATGAGCTTGCAATTAAAAAGTCAGAACTCCAAATGGATGCTGATACTAAGAAGGCTATGGCTGATGCCGCATATCAGATTCAGCAGGAGGAACAGCGTAAGACTATTGAGATTACAACAGCTAATGCTGATATTGCTAAGCAGGAAAGAGAGATTGAGTTAAAGCAGAAAGAGGTTTCTGTTAAGGAACAGGCTCTTGAGGCTGAGATAAAGAAACAGGCTGAAGCTGACAAATACGCTGCACAGCAGAAGGCTGATGCTGAGTTATACCAGAGACAGAAGGATGCTGAGGCTAAACAGTTTGAGGCTGAGAGACAGGCTGAAGCAAGAAAGGCACAGGCGGAGGCAGACAGATATTCGAGAGAGCAGGAAGCAGCAGGTATCAGAGCTGTCGGTGAAGCTGAGGCTCTTGCCATATCTGCCAAAGGTAAGGCTGAGGCTGAGGCTATGGAGAAAAAGGCTGAGGCTTATGCAAAATATAACAAGGCAGCAGTTGCAGAAATGCTTATTAAAGTGCTCCCTGATATAGCAGGTAAGATTGCTGAGCCACTCAGCACTATTGATAAGGTTACGATTATCGGTGGAGATGGCGGAAGCAATGGCGTAGAGCAGATGGCTGGAAATGTACCTGTTGTTATGGCTAAGGTATTTGAGAGCATGAAAGAGGCTACAGGTATAGATTTGGCACAGATAGTTAATGCTGAGTCATATGATGCTAAGGTAAACAGAAATGTTAATCTTACCGGAGTAGATTCTGTTAATTTAGTTGTCAAGGATAAAAAAGATGTGGATACAGATACACAATAGTAGTGGAGTATATAAATTATAACTGTAAATATGGTACTAATTAAAAGTACAATATAGTCCTGTCGGATATCTATTTCATAATGGATATCCGACATTTTTACATTAAAGAGAAAAAATGTAAAAAAGGGGGTTGACTTTTAAATACTACGGTGGTATACTAAACAAGCTGTCGCAAGAACAGCAGACAAGAAAACATAAAATAAACCAAAAAGA
>CAVELH010000202.1:0-3336 GCA_963616385.1 bacterium
ATAATGCATCTTATATTTATAGCGATTGCTTTTGCAGCTCCATTTGGTTATACAACAGTATCTCACATACTTCTCATAGGTAATATACTTGTATCTAATATATTTAACCATTATGAGAATCTTGACATTATGTTATCGCTCGGTATTCCGTGCCTCATTGCGATAACTGCATATAACTATGTGCTTTCATCTTCCTATTACGATAATTATTTAACAAGAAAGCAGATGGAAAAATCACTTGTTATAGATCCTCTTACTAATGTTTATAACAGAAATATCCTTAAGACAATGACAAAGGAGAACAAATTTTCTTTTGTCCGTGCTGAATCAATAAGCGTTATTATGGTTGACATTGATTTCTTTAAGAAGGTAAACGATACATATGGTCACAGCAAAGGTGATATCGTATTAAAATCCGTCACAACAGTTATACAGAGCTGTACAAGAGGCGGTGATTACACTATCCGCTGGGGTGGCGAGGAATTTATAGTTATAATGCCTAACTGCACCCCTAACGAGGCTGCAATGGTCGCAGAGAGAATAAGAAAAAAGATTGAGATATCTGATACATCCGTATGTCCTATAACTGTTTCAATAGGTGTAGCCGGTTACGATAATACCAACTATAAGAATTCTATCAATCAGGCTGACAGAGCGTTATACGTTGCTAAGCAGTCTGGCAGAAATAAGGTTGTCTGCTATAAAAAAGGTGCTACAACAGACATCCTTAGCCAGACTATCTAATGGTTTTTCTTTACAATCTGATAGTTTTTATGCCAGAAGCTCAAGCAATGTACTCTTAGGTACTGCTCCTATTGATTTCTTATATATCTCGCCATCCTTGAATACTATAACCATAGGAATACTCATAACCTTATACTTTATTGCAAGGTCAGGGTTTGCATCTACATCCACCTTACATACAGAGATATCTGTTCTCTCCTCTGCAAGCTCCTCAATAATAGGTGAAAGCATCTTACAAGGTCCACACCAGTCTGCCCAAAAGTCAACCAGAACAAGTCCCTTTTTGTCGATTACTTCCTGATTGAAATCATCAGTTGTAACATGTTTAACTGCCATATCACATAATCCTCCTTTGATTGTATATTAATTTATTTTAGACATAATTACATTCTCTATACAGTATAATTACAGATTATACTCTTCCCTGAGCTTGGAAAACTCCTCAAACATAATACCCGCAAACTCCCTTGATGATATAATTCTCGCATTTGCGCCTCTTACTATACGCTGTATCATGCCATCAGAGGTCACGACTGTTATTGCATATTTTTCGACATTCATATGTGTAAAATGCTCAATATACGCATCAGCAGTCTCATTTTCCTTAGTATGAATCACTCTTATATTATCAATTACACAATCACTTCCCGGATTGCTCTTAACCTTATATCCATCAAATATAAGCATAATATCAAGTCCGGTAATACCCTGATAATTAGATAGTAAATGGACAAGTCTGTCCTTCGCAGAATCAATGTTGTCCTTTGCGAGCTCACTTAGGCTGTCCCATGCAAAGATGACATTATATCCATCAACCATAAGAAGTTTCTTTCTGTTGCTGCTCATGATCTTTACATTTCGGTATGACTCAATCACTGTATTCTTTTTCTTATAATGATTGTGCTTATCCTGTCTCACATTAGCCGAAAATGTTCTGTTTAGTATCTCGTCTATCTCCTCAAGATCTATTGTATAATCAAACTCACTATTTCTTATAAACTCAGGCTTATATTCCTGCATATCAGAAGCCTCATCCGTGACATGCATATAATCATATACCTCATACCATGGAACTATAAAGCCCGCACCGTGAGCACAGAACACCGAGGATGACGGATTGCTTATATCCTCATCGGGATTATAACCCTTATCTTTAGTCACCTCATCCTGATTATGGCATCTGTCATATCCTCCAAATGATACCGTCATGCTTCCTAAACCATGTGTATATGCATTTAGATTAATCTGGTAATCTCTCATGGTATACACTGGACCATATCCATTTATATATGCCTTATCTCCAGTTATATCCGGAACAGAAATCTTCGCATGCATTGCGTCCATATCAGTCATTACTCTTCCAACCATATCAGAAGGAATCTCTATCGTAAAATTATAATATGGTTCAAGGAGCACACACTCAGCCATCATAAGTCCCTGACGGATTGCACGATAGGTTGCATGTCTGAAATCTCCGCCCTCTGTATGCTTCTGATGGGCTCTGCCATTAACCAGAGTAATTCTTATGTCTGTTATATCAGAGCCGGTAAGCACTCCCTTATGGCTCTTTTCCCTTATGTGCGTAACTATAAGTCTCTGCCAGTTTTTGTCAAGTATATCCTCACTGCAATCAGTCTCTACAACTATTCCGCTTCCCACCTCTCCCGGTTCAAGCTTTAGATGAACCTCGGCATAATGCCTGAGCGGTTCAAAGTGTCCTACACCAATCACAGTTGATGAAATAGTTTCCTTATATGTTATAGTTCCCTTATCAAATGAAGGCTTAAATCCGAGACGCTCCTGTATAAGACCGGTGACTATTTCAAGCTGCACCTGTCCCATAATCTTTATTGATATCTCCTCTGTATGCTCATCCCAACCAACACTTAACTCAGGTAATTCCTCCTCTAACTTCCTGATATCCGGATATATCGCTCTTTGACTTACATTATCAGGCACAATCAGTCTGTAGCTTATAACGGGCTCCATAAGCTTCATTGAATTGCCAGTGTCATTCCCAAGTCCATGACCGGCAACAGTATGCTCAAGTCCCTTCACAGCACATATAATACCAGCACCAACCGATTCCGGACATTCGTATTTGTCACCCGAATACACTCTGATCTGTGTAACCTTCTCATCATCAATTATATCCCTGACCTTAAGGCATCCGCCTGTAATTCTCATGTGTGTAAGTCTGCCACCGTCATTATCGCGTGATATCTTATATACACGGGCAGAAAATACATCACCAAAAGCTGCCTCAACTGTAAATGTATCAATCACATGAAGAAGCTTTTCAATCCCCTGCATCTTTAAGGCTGAGCCAAACACGCATGGATATATTAATCTCTTTTTAACTAAATCTGCTATATCACCTTCACAGACCTCGCCCGTTTCAAGGTAAGTATTAAGTACTGTCTCATCACCTGAAGCTACAGCAATATCCTCATAGAGTTCAGATGATATATCTGAAAAATCAATAATAGAATCAGATAATTCCTTCTTAAGCAAATCTATAATAATATCCTTGTCATTATCCGGCTGGTCCATTTTGTTGACAAATATAATACACGGTATATTGTACTGCTT
>CAVELH010000203.1:0-3334 GCA_963616385.1 bacterium
ATCCATATCCTCACCCTTAGCAGTAAGCATAATAATAGGTACATCTGAAAATTCTCTTATCATCTGGCAGACCTCTAAACCAGAATATCCAGGTAACATAATATCAAGAAGAATCATGTCATATTCCTCATTCTTAGCCTTAGATAATGCCTCCTCGCCATCATATGCAACATCAACCTGCATATCATCCTGCTCAAGACTGAATTTAATTCCTTTTACGATTGACTTCTCGTCATCAACCACCAAAACTCTTTTCATGTATCTTTATCTCCTCAATCAACAACAATGTGATCCTTTATGCTATTAAAGGTTGCGTCCTTTATACCCGGAACCTTCATAACATCCTCTATCTGTGAGAACTTCCCATTATCCTCACGGTAAGTAATAATTGCATCTGCCTTTCCCCCGCCAATTCCGGTAAGCGTCATGAGCTCATCTCTTGACGCACTGTTTATATTGACTTTGTCAGAGCTATTATTATCATATCCATAATTATTATCTTCCGGTGAATATATTCCAGCTTCTATATCATCCTGATATGGTATATATATCCTCTCACCGTCTGTGTTACCTTCTGCAAGGTTCACATAATCGTATGCCGCTTTCTCTGTCATACCTCCGGCAGCCATGACTGCATCCTGCTTTATATCATCACTGTCAAGGTAATATACTCCGGGCGAGCTTACCGCCCCGCACACATACACCGCACATCTGCTGTTATCAATCTCCTCACCAGTACAATCATCTGTAAATGTAACATCTTCTGTACCTGACTCATCTGATGTACCTTCCGCACTGTCACGACTATCTGAATACAAATAAGTCTGCTTTGTGCTACAGCCAGCAAGGCTTATCCCTGCAAATGTAAGATTAATAATCAACACTATACGACAGATAATATCATATAGCTTTATCTTATCACTTAATATCATAATATGAAACACCTCTTTTTATATAATGTGGTATTCCATATTGCATATCAAAACACAACCCCATTTTACAGAACTTTTCCAAATAATACAATAGTTTTATTTATTTTCCCACTTAAATACTATAAACCCGGCAATAGCTAAAAGCATACCTATGAGCTTAGTCCACTCAAAGCCTGCCTTCTCAACTCCAAACCAGCCAAGTAATTCTATGGCATATGCGACAATAAGCTGTGCTATAACTATTAACATTACCGCCTTTGCAGGACCTAGTGCAGCCATACTCTTAATAACAGACCATGTTATAAATGCTCCAAGCACTCCACCTAATAGCATATACTTGTTATCAACTCTGAATACTGACATGAGCTGTGCGTCATTTCTCTCAAAACACGCCCACAGAATAATAGCAACGACAAAGCCTGACAATGCTACCCACGCAGATGCAAGCCACGTTGAGGTCTGCTTTGTAACTCCTGTATTAAATACTCCCTGCACACTCATAAGAGTTCCCGAGAGAAGTGCTATAATCCATCCCCACATAAAATATATCCTCCGATATTATATTTTAGAATATATTATGTCTTAATGTATTATAATTTATTCACCCATGAAAAATCTAAAAATGCATTTAACCGAGCTCATCTAACGTCTTTTCATATGCCGGTAAAAATTCACTTATGAAGTCATTTACCTCTGGATAATCACAAGCCATAGCCTTTATCGACTGCTCTGTGCTCTCCTTTGCCTTAACGAATTCCCTGTTTCCGGTCTTTTCCTCCTCTATGCACTTGATTAGTGCAGAGAGCTTATCTGCCGCCTTAACTAATCTCCACTCATCAGAGTACTCTGGCTTCTTAAAGAATATATCCTCGTACGCAGCCCTTATATCCTCAGGAAGCATTGATAAAAGCTTATGATTGGCATCATCCTCTATAGATTTAAAAGCATCCTTAATGCCAGGGTTGTAATACTTAATAGGGGTTGGCATATCACCTGTTATAATCTCTGACGCATCATGGTAAATTCCAATAAGTGCCGCCTTGTCCGCATCATAGCTCTTGTTATATCTCACATTGCCTATAACACACAGGGCATGTGCAATCATACTTACCTCAAGGCAGTGCTCTGACAGATTCTCAGGTCTCGTATTTCTCATAAGAGCCCATCTCTCTATGTACTTCATTCTGGAAGCAGTGGCAAAAAAACTGTATTCCATATATTTATCCTCCACATATAGTCAATGTCGCACGAGAATTTATGCATATCAGCAACATAAATAATCGTGCGACTAAAATATTTATAAATCTAAATCCGCAGATTTATTAACAAGTGTAACATTCTGATACTGCTCAAAAAGCTTCATGAACTCCTGACCTGTCAGGTTCTCCTTCTCGATAAGAACCGCTGCAATAGCATCTAACGTCTCAACATTCTGGCTTAAAAGCTCATATGCCTTGTCATATGATACAGCAATCTTGTTTCTTACCTCTGTATCTATCTTGGTCTCTGTCTCAGCAGAGCAGTTAAGAACTCTTCTTCTGTCAAGATACTGACCGGTTATTCCCTCTAACTGAACCATTCCAAGCTCCTCTGACATACCGTACATGGTAATCATCGTTCTCGCAATGTTAGTAGCCTTCTCTATATCATTTGATGCACCGTTAGTTACGGAATCAAACTTAATTTCCTCAGCTGCACGTCCGGCAAGAAGAGTGATAATCTCCTCCTCCATCTCCTTTTTAGTCTCAAGCTGCTTCTCCTCATCAGGAACACTCCACACATAACCGAGTGCGCCATCCGTACGAGGGATAATTGTAATCTTCTGTATAGGAAGCGTGTGCTTCTGCAAGGCTGATACAAGCGCGTGTCCCACCTCGTGGAATGCAACTATCTTCTTCTCCTTCTCGCTTAGAAGCTTAGCCTTCTTCTCCTTACCTGCAAATACAACCTCCACAGAATCAAGCAAATCCTTCTGTGAAACAAATTCTCTGCCCTTTCTTACCGCTGTAAGTGCAGCTTCGTTGATAATATTGGCAAGGTCAGCTCCAACTGCACCAGATGTTGCAAGCGCAAGCTCCTTGAAATCTACTGTCTCATCAAGCTTGACATTCTTAGAGTGAACCTTAAGTGTATCAATTCTTCCCTTCAAATCAGGCTTAGATACGATTACTCTTCTGTCAAATCTTCCCGGTCTTAGGAGTGCCTTGTCAAGCACCTCCGGTCTGTTAGTTGCAGCAAGAACTATAATTCCCTTTGAGGTATCAAATCCGTCCATCTCAGATAAGAGCTGGTTCAAGGTCTGCTCCCTCTCAGAATCGCCACCTGACTGTCTTGTGTCTCTGCTTCGTCCTATCGCATCTATCTCATCTATAAATATGATACAGGGTGCCATATCCGCAGCC
>CAVELH010000204.1:0-3306 GCA_963616385.1 bacterium
GCCCCCAACTACCATACTTATTATCCCTCGCTTTTCTTCATTCGTCCATATATTAAATACGCTGGTAATAAATAAATTATGTAAAAATTATAACATATTGTTTTGTAAAATAAAACGAAAAATATATACAAATTATGATAAAAAACGCTTGCCAATTATTTCTTTATATGATATTATCTAGCTCTGTGATATATTTTTTATATATTCCTTGCTTTCGGTTAAGCCGAAGGCCATTAGACCATAAGGAGGTGCAATACATGAACAAGTATGAATTAGCGTTGGTTGTTAGTGCAAAGATTGATGATGATGCCAGAACAGCAGCAGTCGAGAAAGCTAAGGCTATTATCGAGAAGGCTGGTGGTACCATTACTAACGTTGATGACTGGGGCAAGAAGAGATTAGCTTACGAGATTCAGAAGATGAAAGAAGGCTATTATTACTTCATCCAGTTCGACGGTAATGCTGACAGTCCTGCTCAGATAGAAGCTAATGTTCGTATCATGGAATCTGTTATCAGATATCTTTGCGTAAGACAGGACGCAGAGTAATTTCGATAGGAGGGTTACAATATGAACAAAGTAATTTTAATGGGACGTTTGACCAGAGATCCGGATGTCAGATATACACAGGCAGCAGAGCCTATGGCTATAGCAAGATATACAATAGCTGTTGATAGAAGATTTCAGAGAAGAGATGCAGGTGATGATCAGTCTGCTGACTTCATTTCTTGTGTGGCATTTGGCAGACAAGGAGAGTTCGCTGAGAAATATCTTAAGAAGGGTACTAAGATTGCCTTGACAGGTAGAATCCAGACAGGAAGCTACACTAACAAGGATGGCAATAAGGTATACACAACAGATGTAGTAGTTGAGGAGCAGGAGTTTGCTGAGAGCAAGGCTGCTTCAGGAAGCGGAAGCTATGGTGAGAGCAGACCGATACCAAGCGGTGCAAGTGCTGAGGGATTTATGAATATACCGGATACTGCGAAGGACGATTTACCATTTAAGTAAAAATGGAGGGTAAATAAAATGGCTTATAATAAGACAGAGAAGAGCGATCGTGCAGACGCTCCTATGAAGAGAAGACCAATTCGTAGAAGAAAAAAAGTTTGCGTATTCTGTGCAGACAA
Source organism: bacterium (assembly GCA_963616385.1). GTDB lineage: Bacteria > Bacillota > Clostridia > Lachnospirales > Lachnospiraceae > Coprococcus_C. The sequence continues at coordinate 1,130 of CAVELH010000204.1, forward strand.
GAATTCTGTTATTGACTATAAAGACGTGAATAAGCTTAAGAGATATATCTCTGAGAGAGGCAAGATTCTTCCTAGAAGAATTACAGGTAACTGTGCTAAGCATCAGAGAGCTCTTACAGTAGCTATAAAGAGAGCTAGACACGTTGCAATTATGCCATATGTAGTTGATTAATAAGATGGTTTTAAGAGTCATCAGTTTAAAGCTGATGGCTCTTTTTTATTTTATTGTTGCAATATTAGTGTAAGAAATGCTATAATCAAGTAAAATATTTCGTAATAATGGTAAATGTTTTACCGTGATATTAAGGAGGATTTACTATGTACAAGGCATCAGAAGAACGATATAATACAATGAAATACTACCATACAGGAAACAGCGGCTTGAAGCTGCCGGGTGTTTCGCTTGGTTTATGGCACAATTTTGGTGATACATCGTCATACCAGAATATGAAGGATATGTGCTTCACCGCATTTGACAATGGAATTACGCATTTTGACCTTGCCAATAACTATGGACCGGAGCCGGGAAGTGCAGAGATTAACTTTGGACGTATACTTAAGGAGAGCTTCCTTCCTTATCGTGATGAGATGGTTATAAGCACCAAGGCAGGATATGAGATGTGGGATGGCCCTTACGGTAACTGGGGCAGCAGAAAATATCTTCTTGCAAGTCTCGACCAGAGCTTAAAGAGAATGGGACTTGAATATGTGGATATATTCTATCATCACAGAATGGACAAGGACACACCATTAGAGGAGACAATGGGAGCACTTGCTCACGCTGTAAACAGTGGAAAGGCATTGTATGTCGGTTTATCTAATTATGATGGAGCTACACTCCTTGAAGCTGCAAAGATATTAGATGAGCTTCATTGTCCATTTATAATTAACCAGAACCGTTATTCTATATTTGACAGAACTATAGAGCAAAATGGTTTGAAGGATATGGCAGCTAAGCTTAACAAGGGAATTATTGCATTTAGTCCTCTTGCACAGGGAATGCTAACCAACAGATATTTGAATGGTATTCCTGAGGACAGCAGAATAAGAACTGACGGAAGATTTCTAAAGGAAAATGCGATTACTGAGGAGAAGCTTTCACAGATAAGAGCACTTAATGATATTGCGGCAGAGAGAGGTCAGACCTTAGCAGAGATGGCACTTGCATGGACGTTAAGAGATGGAATAGTAACCACAGTGTTAATAGGAGCTTCTAAGCCGGCACAGATACTAGATAACATAAAAGCACTTGACAATACTACATTTACAGCAGAGGAGCTTAAAAAGATAGATGACATAGTGCAATAGATTGCATTAAGGGGTGGGAATATAATGTATACAATGATAATTGCAGATGATGAGGCAGAGCTCCGCGAGGCACTTGTACAGACAGTCGATTGGGAGTCTATAGGCTTTCGCGTTGTCGGTGAGGCTGAGAATGGTGTTGAGGCACTTGAGCTTGTAGAAAAGCTTAATCCGGACTTGCTGCTTACTGATATCAAGATGCCGTTTCTGTCTGGCATAGACTTAGCGAGAGGTGCAAGAGAGATAAGTCCTGCCATGAACATAGCATTTATAAGTGGGTTCGATGATTTTGAGTATGCAAAACAGGCAATTCAGTATAACATAATAAGTTATATTCTTAAACCTATATCCGCAAATGAGCTCCGTGAGGAGATGCTAAAGATACGCGACAAGATGGATGCGAAGGTTAATGAGCTAAAGCATTACAGAAGTCCTCAGGATTTTGATAAGCTTAATTCCGAGTACCAGGGTAAGCTGTTTTTATATTCCATGCTAATGGAGGATAACAATGGCTTAGATGAGCGTGCCTATGACAATGGTTTAAGAAAGAACCTAGAAGAACCGACACACTACATAATCCAGACTGTAAACGTATATGACGGAGAGGGAAAGAACGTCACAGACGAGAGATACATTACCTTAGTAGATTCAATACTTGGCAAATACGTTCACAGCATAAGTATATTTACCAATGGCAGTATCATAACTATTGCAGCCGAGATGGAGCGTGAGCTAAAGAGATATATGGCACTGTTCCCTAAGGAAATATGCCAGACTGTTGACAAAATATTTGGATACGATACCAAGGTTGGAGTGAGCAACATATATGAGGATTTGTCGAGAACAAGACTTGCATATTATGAGGCTGTAGA
>CAVELH010000205.1:0-3289 GCA_963616385.1 bacterium
ATGTTCTATCGGTGTGAAGTTACATATAATAACTAAAGCATCCTCAGGTTTCTTACCCTTTCTTATATAAGACAGTAAACTGCTGTTTGCACTGTTGCAGTTTACCCACTCAAAGCCCTCTGGAGAGGAATCAAGCTCATACAGTGCAGGCTCAGTAGCATATAACTTGTTAAGCTCCTTTACATAGCCCTGTATAAACACATGTGCATCAAATTCAAATAATGACCAGTCAACCTCGGCAGCCTCATTAAATTCAGAGAACTGCGCTATCTCCTGTCCCATGAACAGAAGCTTCTTGCCAGGGTGTGTCATCATATATCCATATGCCACACGGAGATTAGAGAACTTGTCCTCATAGCCTCCAGGCATCTTTGATATCATAGAGCCCTTCTCATGAACTACCTCATCATGTGAGAGCACAAGTATAAATTTCTCGCTATACGCATATACCATGCTAAATGTAAGGTCATTGTGATGGTACTTTCTATATAGTGGATCAAGCTTAATGTAATTAAGGAAATCATTCATCCAGCCCATGTTCCACTTATAATTAAATCCCATTCCTCCTTCAGAAACAGGATGTGTCATCATAGGCCATGCTGTGGACTCCTCAGCTATCATAAGGACACCCTTATGTCTCTCATGCATCTTCTGATTAACTTCCTTGATAAAATCTATAGCCTCAAGATTCTCATTGCCACCATAGACATTAGGAAGCCACTCTCCACCATTTCTGCCATAATCAAGGTAAAGCATAGACGCAACTGCATCCATTCTGATACCATCTATATGGTACTTTGTTGCCCAATACAGTGCATTGGCAACAAGGAAATTCTTTACCTCATTTCTTCCATAGTTAAATATATATGTTCCCCAATGAGGATGTTCACCACGTCTTGGATCCTCATGCTCATACAGGCAGGTTCCGTCAAATCTGCCAAGTCCATGCTCATCCTTAGGGAAATGTGCAGGAACCCAGTCAATGATAACTCCTATTCCCTTACTGTGAAGATAATCCACAAAATACATAAAATCTGTAGGTGAACCATATCTTGACGTAGGTGCATAATAGCCTGTAACCTGATATCCCCATGAAGGATCATAAGGATGCTCCATTATAGGCATGAGCTCAACATAATTGTAATTCATCATAAGGAGATAATCTGCAAGCTGTGTTGCTATATCCCTATATCCAAAAAACTCTCTGCCATCCTCAGGACGCTTCCATGAGCCAAGATGCATCTCATATATAGCCATAGGCTTATCGTCAGTAGTGTTGTTATCCCTTGCCTCTATCCACTTGGCATCCTTCCATTTATATGTCAGGTCTACTATTCGTGAAGCATTGGCAGGACGAACCTCACTGCTAAATGCATATGGATCACTCTTCATGAACACATTTCCTGATTTGGCACATATTTCGTATTTATATATCTCCCCTATATACTTGCCCGGTATAAACAACTCGAATATTCCTGAATAATCAAGCTTTCTCATAGGATGTCTTCTGCCATCCCAATTATTGAAATTACCGACTACAGATACCCTGTCTGCATTTGGAGCCCATACTGCAAAAAGTACACCATCTACTCCATCTACAGTCATTGGATGTGCGCCCATCTTCTCATATATCTCATAGTGCTTACCTTCATTAAATAAGCTTATATCTATAGGATCTATGACAGGCTCAAATATATAAGGATCTATATATGTTATCTCATCACCATTGTCAAACTTAACATTTAATTTGTAATCAAATTTCTTCTCGTTCTTAATCGCTACCGAGAAAAATCCTTCTACTCTGTCAGATACAAGAGTATATCTTTTTCTGGTAGCTGTATTTATAGCTGTGACAACCTTCGCACCCGGAATGTATGCATTAATATAGACATCGTCTATGCACTCATGTATTCCCAAGATGTGATGCGGATTTGTGTGTCTTCCCTGAACCAAAGCATCTACTTCCATCCAGTTAATAGCAAATACCTCTTTTCTTTTGGACATACCGAAGATCCCCTCTCTACAATTTATGGATAAATATTCCACTTCTAAGTTTCGGTTCAAACCATGTAGACTTCGGTGGCATCAACATATTCGCATCAGCTACACAGAAAAGCTCATCAATAGATGTAGGATACATCGAAAATGCAAGCTTCATATCTGAGTTAGCACGTCTCTCTAATTCTGCCAATCCTCTAATACCACCAACAAAATCTATTCTCTTATCCGTTCTTGGATCGTCTATGCCCAAAATCGGTTGCAAAACATTCTCCTGTAAAATTGATACATCAAGTCCTGCTACCGGATCTTCTGATTTGTATTCATCCCTGACTGTAAGCTTATACCACTGTCCATCAAGGTACATACCATATTCACCCTTGGCAGATGGCTCGTATGCACTATCAACCATCTTTACATCAAAACATTTTGCCAGTTTATCTATAAATTCTTCTTTAGTATTGCCGTTCAAATCCTTAATCACCCTGTTATAAGGCAAAATCTTAAGCTGATTGTGAGGGAACAATACTGAAAGGAAATAATTGTACTCCTCATCGCCTCTGTGTGCAGGGTTCTCATTGCGTCTCTTTACACCAACCTTAACTGCTGATGCAGCTCTGTGATGTCCATCTGCAATATATATCTGATTCATGGCATTAAATCCATCTCTTATAGTGCAGATATCAGCAGAATCAGTTATAAGCCAAACTCTGTGACCTATACCATCCTCTGAAACAAAATCATATTCAGGCTTTCCTTCACATATACGGGATACCACAGAATCAATCTCAGAAACAGCTCTGTATGCAAGGAATATAGGACCTGTCTGTGCATTGCATATATCCACATGATTTATACGGTCTAATTCCTTATCCTCTCTGGTATTCTCATGCTTCTTAATGATACCATTTTCATAGTCGTCTATAGACGCACACGCAACTATACCTGTCTGGTGTCTGCCATTCATGGTAAGCTCATATATATAGTAAATATCCTGTTTTTCTTTTATATATTCCCCATTAGCAATCATACTATCCAGCAATTCCTTTGCCTTCTGGTATACGCATGGAGCATATGTGTCTACGCTGTCATCAAATGAAGTCTCTGCACGGTCTATCCTTAAGAAGGACAATGGATGAGTCTCTACCTCAGCCTTTGCCTCTGCTCTGTTATATACATCGTATGGAAGAGCTGCCACCTGACTGACAATATCTTTTCTCGGTCTGTATGCCGAAAATGGTTTTACTAAAGCCATTATTTTCTCCTAAATTAAATCTAGCCTCTTATAGCC
>CAVELH010000206.1:0-3197 GCA_963616385.1 bacterium
CTATAGCACCTGCCACTCCTGCCACATTACCTGTACCAACGGTAGCCGCAAGTGCAGTACACACCGCCTGAAACGGAGTTAATGCACCATCTGATGCCTCCTTTTTCTTAAACATACGTCCGAATGTGACCTTCATCGCATATGGGAACTTACGAATCTGAAGAAAACCTGTACGAAAACTCAGATATAAACCTACTCCCACAATACATATCATTGCAGGAACTCCCCATATAAAATTATTGATAACGCTGTTTATTGCATCTACTCTCTCTAACATATATAAATAAACTCCCTCTTCTTTTGTCTGTATAATTCTATATTATACTATATTTGCTATTTGTTCAATCAAAGCTTTATTTTTATTAGACTGGATATTAATAACAATACGACAAAGGAGGTGTTCAAGCAATCAATTTTGTTTGTATATGCCATATTTTACCACTATTTTTCTTTAACTATGCGCCATCGTGGAATGCCACTCCAACCTGCTTACCCAAATCATAATAGGTATGATGCACAGGCTCATATGTAATAGGCTTGAACTTGTCCATGCTAATCTCACCATCTTCGCCAAGAACACGCTCATCAACAGTCACATTCTTAATTCTTCCCAGATACTTGCCACCATCGATTACATCGATAAGCTCACATTCAAGTGCAACAGGCAATTCATTTATAACAGGTGCATTTACGAATTCACTCTTTGTAGTTGTAAACCCAGCCTTCTCCATCTTATTAGGCTCTTTCTCACCTGAGACAATACCTACATAGTCGCAGGCAACAGTATACTCCACATCAGCGAAGCTTACAGTAAATGCTTTGTTATGCTTAAGATTTTCTTCGGTTATTATATTACTTTAATTCTTCTTTTATGCTTTCTATCCACTCTGCAATTTTCTTTTCCGATGTCTCTAAGTTCGCACCACCTGTAGAATCAAACTGTATTTCCATCTCATGCATAAATTTTGCGCCCTTGCACTTCTCCTTAATATCCTTTATAACATGTCCTGGCCAGCCGCCATTTGTCATAAACGGAATCACAGTTTTACCGGCAAAATCTGTTTCATTTAAAAAGCTTAAAACTGCCGGAGCCATCGTGTACCACCAGGTTGGCGTTCCAACAGCAATCACATCATAGTCCTGTACATTCACCTGTAAAGGCTTAAGCTGAGGCATAAAACCTGCATTTACTTCACGCTGCCCCTGAGATACAACCTCATCATAGCTTCCTGAATACGGATGCATAGTATCAATTTCAGCAATATCTGCACCTGTACTCTGTGCAAGCTGCTCTGCTATGCGTTTGGTATTTCCATTTGACCATGAATAGTATATAACTAACATCTTTTTCATTTTATAAGTCTCCTTTTTCTAACTATTTAATCAATATATTACTCACCAATATTAAGTGAATTTACCCAATCCTGTACTTCAGAAACAGACACACCGGAATTAAATCTCTGTCCATCCTGCCAGCTTCCACTTCCCGCCATCTCCTCAAGCAGCTTTCCACTATCACCAATTCCTGATGATGAAGATGTACAAAACGGAATTACAGTCTTACCCGTGAAATCATTTTCCTTCACAAAATTATTTACAGGCCATGCCGCACTTCCCCACCATATAGGATATCCGATAAATACTGTATCATAGGAATCCCAATTGTCAGGTGTCAGCTTTACCAGTTCCACATCACGCAGACTCTCATTGGCATGTTCTCTTGACACGCGGCTGTTATCATTTGTCCAATCCAAATCATCACTTGTGTATGGTTCATCTGGAACAAGCTCAAATATATCCGCTCCCGCTGTCTCTGCTATAGTCTCTGCAACTGCCTGCGTTCTTCCACTTGCTGAAAAGTAAACGACCAAGGTCTTTCCGCCTGTAACATCAGTTGTGTCAGAATCAGAAGATGTCTGTGTTCCCTCAGAAGTAGAGGTTGTCTGTGTTTCACTGTCTTGCTTAGTTGTGGCTGTGGTGTTGTCCAAATTAGACGAGCCACAACCTGTCATAAGTCCTAGTGTCATAACTGCCATAACCATAAGTCCAATTAATTTCTTTGCCTTCATAGTTTTGTCCTCCTATATATTTTATTTATACTACTTGAACCTAACTTTAGGTCAAGATATTTTTAACTTTTTTATTATTAAATGTAAAACTTAATTCCCAATTGTAAGATTTAATTCCGGGTAGCTGACGTTAGTTTTACATGATATTATATAAATGCAGTGGATTCCTCCATTTTTACCTAAGGAGGATATTTCTTATGACTACCATTAAGCATGATAAAAAACATTTAACTACTACTCAGAGAATTAAAATTGAAGATGGCTTGAATAAAGGTCTCAGTACGGCTGCTATCGGGCGACTAATTGAAAAAGCTTCTCATGATCTGCTGGTATCCTGCCGTTCAGGAATCAATCAGGAACCTGCCGATATCGCCATGTTGGATGAACTTATTTCGCCTCTCCTGAAGCAGGGACAGTCTTTAGCACACATTTATGCCTTCCACGGACATGAAATTCCATGCTGCCGGAAAACTCTTTACAATTACATCGATCAGGGTGTCTTTACAGCCAGAAACATTGATCTGCGTCGCAGGGTACGCTATAAATGTAAGCCTCGCAAAAAAGGTACAAGAGTCAGTCTGGCTGCCAAAGAATTCCGTATCGGACGTACTTATGATGATTTTCAAAAGTATACAGCTCTTCATCCTGAACTGCCTGTTATTGAGATGGATACCGTTGAAGGTGGCAAAGATAACAGTACACAGGTTCTTCTTACCATGATGTTTCGCAGCTGCCATTTTATGCTGATTTTTGTACTTGACGAGAAAACACAGGCATGCGTGACAGAAGTATTTGATACCCTTTGTACACATCTCGGAATAGATGTTTTTCGGGAATTATTTCCTATAATTCTTACAGATAACGGTATTGAATTCCAATTCCCCCCACGCCTTGAATACGATGAAAACGGAGAATCCCGAACAAAGATTTTTTACTGTAATCCAAACAGCTCCTGGCAAAAGGGAATGATTGAAAAGAATCACCAATACATAAGAGAAGTAATTCCAAAGGGAAAGAGCCTTGATATATACGACCAGGCAGATATGACTACTTTAATGAATCATATCAACAGCGAAGCAAGGGACAGTCTAAACGGCTGTACCCCGTTTAAGCTGTCCCAGCTACTAC
>CAVELH010000207.1:0-3137 GCA_963616385.1 bacterium
GCTATATATGAGTTCATTTGCGATATCTACTGTTCAGCCTGACGAGTCTGATGCACCGACAGTTGTAGCTGCCAAGGTTGCCAATGATTTACTTAATGTGGAGGGTGTAAGAGCATCCTTTGTACTTACAGAGCAGAATCATGTGGTTTACATCAGTGCAAGGTCTGTGGATGATGTAAATGTACAGGTCATCATGGAGAAGTTAGGCGGCGGCGGACATGCTAATATAGCTGGAGCACAGATTCCTGACAGTACATGTAAAGGGGTTATTTCAGAAATAAAAGAGCTTCTTGATACTATGTATAAAGAAGGAGACTTATAATATAGGAGGAACAAAACATGAAGGTTATATTATTACAGGATGTAAAGAGCTTAGGAAAAAAGGATCAGATAGTTGATGTTTCAGACGGATATGCAAGAAACTTTGTACTTCCCAAGAAGCTTGGAATAGAGGCAACTCCTAAGAACCTTAATGAGCTCAAATTAAAGAAGGCACATGAGGATAAGGTTGCTGCTGAGGTACTTGCTGATGCACAGGCACTTGCAGCTAAGATGAATGATGAGAGCATAACACTTAAGATTAAAGTTGGTGAGGGTGGAAGAACCTTCGGCTCTGTATCATCAAAGGAGATAGCAGAGGCTATAAAGACACAGCTTGGACATGACGTAGATAAGAAAAAGATTGTACTTAAGGATTCTATAAAGGCAGTGGGAACACATACAGTAGATATCAAGCTACATACAAAGGTTACAGCACAGATGACTGTAAAGGTAGTAGGGGAGTAATATAAAGGACGATGGATGAGAACAGTATAAGACGTATACAACCGCATAGCAAGGTGGCTGAACAGTCAGTTATAGGTGCAATGCTTATGGACAGAGACGTAATATCTGATATAGCAGATATGTTGTCCAGAGAGGATTTTTATAATGCCCAGTACGGTATCTTATACGAGACTATGGTTGAGCTCTATAACGAGGGAAAGCCAGTTGATATGGTTACACTTCATGACCGTCTTACTACTAAGGACGTCCCTGAGGAAATCAGCAGTGTAGCATTTATAGGTGATATAATACAGGCAGTTCCAACTTCGGCTAATGCCAAGGAGTACGCACAGATAGTCCTTGATAAGTCTACCCTTCGTCGTTTGATTAAGCTGTGTGAGGACACAGAGAAGGACAGCTATTTAGGTGGAGAGCACGTTGACGCAATTCTTGAGGATGCTGAGCAGAAGATATTCAAGCTTGTTCAGAACAGAAACGGTTCATCTGACATGACACCTATCAGCCAGATAGTTATCAATGTTATCGGAGAGATAGAGGAGGCTGCCAGAAATAAGGGAAAGGTCACAGGACTTCCTACAGGCTTTGCAGACCTTGATAATATGCTTACAGGTATGCATGGTGGTGAGCTGCTTTTGGTTGCGGCTAGACCTGCTATGGGTAAGACTGCATTTGTCCTTAATATAGCACATGATTTGGCTGTTATGCACAATACACCTTGTGCGTTGTTCTCACTTGAGATGAGCAAGGAGCAGCTAGTTTCCCGTATGATAGCTATAGATGCCATGGTAGATTCTAAGAGCATGAAGCTCGGTAATCTCACTGATGATGACTGGGATAAGGTAATAGAGAGTACTGAGGCAATCGCCAAAGCTCCATTGTATATAGATGATAATTCATCCATAACCGTATCAGAGCTTCGTTCTAAGTGCAGGAAGCTTAAGCAGAATCACAATATAGGAATTATAATTCTTGACTATTTACAGTTGATGAGTACAAACAAGCGGGTAGAGTCAAGACAGCAGTTCATATCAGATGTATCAAGAGCGTTAAAGAATATTGCAAGAGAGTTAAATGTACCGGTCATAGCTCTGTCACAGTTATCGAGAGCGGTTGACTCAAGACCAGACCATAAGCCTGTTTTGTCAGACCTTCGTGAATCTGGTGCGATAGAGCAGGATGCGGACGTTGTTATGTTCATATACCGAGATGAGTATTATAATCCGGAGACAACTACCAAGCCACAGACAGCCGAGATAATTATTGCTAAACAGCGTAGTGGTGAGACTGGTAGTGTGGATCTTAGATGGATTGGAAAATATACTAAATTCGCTGATCCTGAAAGACATTATCAGGGTTAAATTAATTGGGATATTATCTGGGATAATACAATCAAATCATAAATTAGTTAATAATTAATTTATTAATCATAAATTATTTAATTAATTTATAAATCAATTTATTATTACATAGAACAAATTAGTTCTTAGAGTTATCGCCCATTGCAGATGCAAACAATGCAGCGATTTCGTCAGGAGTGAGAGTCCGGTTTTCATCTAAGCTTGGTGCTTCAGATGCCGGGCTTTCTTCTGTATTTGGAATACCGAAATCATATGTATTGATGGTATCATCATTGCCAGATGAAGTATTGGAAGTCGTATTATTTCCTAACATATCGTTTACAGCCATATTACTGCCTAATATATCATTTACAGTCATATCACTGTCTGATATTTTATTTACAGAAGTGTCTGTGGCATTATTTTCAGATTCGTTATTTGAGTCATTTGGAAATGGAATAACAGTTCCGTTATCTGTTCCATAGTTCTCATTGTCATAAATGCTGTTATTGAAATCTGCATTAAATGAATTATCTGCATCGTCTATAGCCGCTATATTATCTGTATTATCCTGAAGCTTTACCTGATTAAGCTCCTCACTTATCTTGCTAAGCTCAGTTGATAAATCAGAAAGTGCGAGAACCATTCCCTCATGGTTATTCTGATTGTATTTAACGATTATCTTTACAGCCTTGTTGATTGCCTCAACTACAGTATGGTTCATCTCCTCGTTAAGCTTGCTTGAGGAATCCTCTGTAGAGGCACTTAAGGTTGTATTAACCTTTCGTAACTGTATGTACATGGCTTTGCTTAGACGTTCCATATCCTCTAAGCTCTTGCTATGCTCCATACCTGCTATAGCACTTGCAATAGTGCTGTCGATATGGTTCTTAAGCTTGTTGTCCTTATCTATACGCAGACTTATAATGGCATTCAGCAGGGCATATATGGAGATAATTAAAACGAGTGATATACCGACGATATATACAGGCTCATCTCTGTACTCTAATACGC
>CAVELH010000208.1:0-3136 GCA_963616385.1 bacterium
GATAAGTTTGAGGAGGTAAATAAGGCCCTCACAGATACACATTTGTATACATCTAAGGTGATGGCAAGTCTTATGCCGGGAATAATGCTTGTGATGAATGGACTTTCACTTGCGATATACTGGATAGGTGCAGTCCTTATAAATGAGGCAGCGCTGACAGATAAGCTTGGTTTATTCTCAGATATGGTAGTGTTCTCCTCATATGCCATGCAGGTTGTAATGGCATTTATGATGCTTGTTATGATATTTGTCATGCTCCCTAGAGCTTCAGTTGCTGCTAAACGTATACTTGAAGTGCTTGACACCAAGACTACTATCGTTGATGGAACAAGAACAGAAGGTGAAAATGGTATAAAGGGTGAGGTGTGCTTTAACAATGTATCATTCAGATATCCTGATGCCGAGGAGAATGTGCTTACCAACATATCGTTTACAGCTAAGCCAGGTGAGACGGTTGCATTTATAGGGGCTACAGGCTGTGGTAAGAGTACACTTATTAATCTTATACCGAGATTTTATGATGTGACAGCAGGAGAGGTTCTTGTAGACGGTGTGAATGTCAGAGAGTACACACAGAAGAGCCTGCATAATAAGATAGGATATGTATCGCAGAAGGCGATATTATTTTCAGGTACTATATCTGACAACGTAGCTTACGGAGATGATGGAAGGGGAAAGAAATTCCACGGAGATATAGAAACAGCCATAAGAACAGCTCAGGCAAAGGAGTTTGTCGAGAAGGACGGAGTTGGCTATCAGGGCTTTGTAGCTCAGGGAGGCTCAAATTTCTCTGGAGGTCAGAAGCAGAGATTATCGATAGCAAGAGCTATATGCAGAAAGCCGGAGATATTTATATTTGATGATTCATTTTCAGCACTCGACTATAGAACAGATAATGTTTTAAGAAATGCGTTAAAGAAGGATTGTAAGGATGCGACTAAGCTTATTGTTGCACAGCGTATAGGAACAATAAGAGATGCAGATAAGATAATCGTTTTGGATGAAGGCGAGATGGTTGGAATAGGAACACATGATGAGCTTATGCAAAGTTGTGAGGTCTACAGACAGATTGCTTATTCTCAGTTATCAAAGGAGGAGCTTGCGTAATGGAAGAAAAGGAATACGAAATCGGAAGCATGAAACAACCTGCCAGACGTAGAGGTCCTATGGGTGGACACGGAAGGATGCCGGCAGAGAAGCCTAAGAATTTTAAGAAAACCTGGGGTAAGTTATTGAATTATAGCAGAAGCTACTGGATAGCTATGATAATCGCAGTTGTATGTGCAGCTATAGGAACGGTTCTTACTCTGTTAGGTCCGGATAAGCTGTCAGAGCTTACAGACCTTATAACAAAAGGAATAATGACAGGCATAGATATGGATGCTGTAAAGGTGATTGGATTTACACTTGTCGCTTATTATGTCATAAGTGCAGTGCTTTCACTGGTGCAGAATCTTATTATGGCAATTGTTACACAGCGTATATCCAAGGGACTTCGTACAGGAATATCTGTTAAGATAAATAAGCTGCCCATGTGGTATTACAATAAAACCTCAACAGGTGATGTTTTATCAAGAGTAACGAATGATGTTGACACTATAGCACAGTCATTTAACCAGAGCATGGGTAATCTTGTAACAGCGGTAACCTTGCTTATTGGCTCTCTTATAATGATGATAAAGACAGATGTGATAATGACTATCACAGCTATACTTGCAACATTCATAGGTTTTGGACTTATGATTGCTATAATGGGAAAGTCACAGAAGTACTTTGCAAGACAGCAGATGCACCTCGGAGAGATAAACGGACATGTAGAAGAAATATATGCAGGTCATACAGTTGTAAAGGCATATAATGGTGAGGAGAATGCCAAAAATGCCTTTGATAAGATGAATGAGAACTTAAGAGACAGTGCATTTAAAGCACAGTGCCTCTCAGGACTTATGATGCCTCTTATGGGATTTATAGGAAACCTTGGTTATGTCGCAGTATGTATAGTTGGTGCAGTGCTTGCGATGAATGGCAGGATAACCTTCGGTGTTATTGTGGCATTTATGATGTATGTAAGATATTTCACACAGCCTTTAAACCAGATTGCACAGGCAGCACAGTCACTTCAGTCAGCGGCAGCGGCAGGTGAGCGTGTATTTGAGTTCCTCGAGGCAGCTGAGATGGAGGATGAGAGTGGTAAGGAGAGGAAGCTTACTGAAACTAAAGGAGAGGTCAGCTTTGAGCATGTCAAGTTTGGCTATGAGGGTACTGATAAGATAATTATTAATGATTTTTCAGCAGTTGCAAAGCCGGGACAGAAGATAGCCATCGTTGGTCCTACCGGAGCAGGTAAGACAACTATGGTAAATCTTCTTATGAGATTCCATGAGTTAAATGAGGGTGATATTAAGATTGATGGAGTATCAATACACGATATGACAAGGGAGGAGGTTCACAATCAGTTCTGTATGGTATTGCAGGATACATGGCTGTTTGAGGGAACTATAAGAGAAAACCTTGTATATTGTGCAGAGGGTGTGAGTGATGAGAAGATTACTACAGCCTGCAAGGCGGTAGGACTTCACAAGTTTATCCGCTCGCTGCCTAAGGGTTATGACACAATATTGAATGATCAGGTAAACCTGTCACAGGGACAGAAGCAGCAGCTTACAATAGCAAGAGCAATGATAGCAGACCGACCTATGCTTATATTGGATGAGGCTACGAGCTCAGTAGATACGAGAACAGAGCTTATTATACAGAAGGCTATGGATGAGCTCATGGAGAACAGAACTTCATTTGTAATAGCACACAGATTGTCTACAATTAAAAATGCAGATTTGATACTTGTTCTAAAGGATGGAGATATAATAGAGAAGGGAACACATGAGGAGCTGCTTGCTCAAAATGGTTTCTATGCAGACCTGTATAATAGTCAGTTTGAACAGGCATCATAGTAAGATATTGGGGTCATATATAAATTATAAAATTTATATAGCTTATATTGAGATGAAAAATGGACTTAGCATTATTAGTATATATTAATGCTAAGTCCTTATTAGTTTAATGAAAACTGCGCTATATGTTATTGCAGGTATTTTAATACCTGTTTTATACAGATAATGATGTCTTTATATTATAG
>CAVELH010000209.1:0-956 GCA_963616385.1 bacterium
GGCATATATAGATAAAAGCCTTGGTATATGACACATATATGGAATTACCTAAGACATTTGAGGATAACATGATAGGGCTTCTTAAGGATGAATATGCTGCGTATAAGCAGTGCCTTGATAAGCCCATGTTTCATGGAATCAGAATTAATACATCCAAAATAAGCGTTAGCGATTTTATGAAGATTAATCCATTTCACTTAACCCCGATACCGTGGTGTGATAATGGATTTTATTATGATGAGAAAATAGACAAACCATCTAAGCACCCTTATTATTATGCAGGTCTTTACTATATTCAGGAGCCAAGTGCCATGACACCTGCAAATGTGCTTCCGGTAGAGGAGGGAGACAGAGTTCTTGATATATGTGCAGCTCCGGGTGGCAAATCAACAGAGCTTGCCGCCAAGCTTAACAATACAGGCTTACTTATATCTAATGATATAAGTGCCTCAAGAGCGAAAGCACTCCTTAAGAATATTGAAGTGTTTGGAGTGGAAAATGCACTTATAACAAGTGAACCACCACATAAGCTTGCGGAGAGATTTCCGGCATATTTTGATAAGATATTGATAGATGCTCCGTGTTCCGGTGAGGGAATGTTCAGAAAGTCTTACTCTATGGTTACAGCTTGGGAGAACAATGGCAATAAGCTTTTTGCTGATTTGCAGAGGAATATTCTTACGGAGGTTGTAAAGATGCTTAAGCCGGGTGGAAAGCTGGTATATTCTACATGTACATTTGCACCTATGGAAAATGAGCAATCTATAGAATATTTACTTTCACTTGATGACTCTCTTCATATAGCAGAGTTTGATAAGTACGAAAAATTTGACGACGGACATCCTGAGTGGTCTTTAGGTAAATCAGATGATTTAAGATATTGTGCGAGATTATGGCCGCACAGACTTGACGGGGAAGGACATTTTGTATGTCTCATAGAAAAAGATGGAGTGAAA
>CAVELH010000209.1:966-3045 GCA_963616385.1 bacterium
CCCTATTAAGAGAAGCAGGCTGTCCGAGGAGGCAAAGAGCTTTCTTTCTTGCATTAAGAGAGACTTTGATGAGAGCAGGCTTGAGTTATCAGGGGATAAGCTGTATTACATTCCGGCAAGCTTCCCTGCTGTAAGAGGGCTGCGCATACTAAGATGTGGACTTTATATGGGAGAGCAAAAAAAGAATCGTTTTGAGCCTAGTCAGTCGCTTGCCATGGTACTAAAAAAAGAAGAATTTGATAATATAGTTGATATATCATCGGATGACGAGAGGGTATTTAGATACCTTAAGGGTGAAACCATAGATGCAGATGCAAAGGATGGATGGGCTCTTGTATGTGTTGATGGTTATCCTCTTGGTTGGGGTAAGATGAATAGGGGAACAATGAAGAATAAATACCTTGCAGGATGGAGGCTTATGTCATGAAAATAGCAGTTATTACAGGAGCGTCATCTGGACTTGGACGCGAGTTTGCAAGACAGATATCGGATAAATACAGAAGCATAGACGAGTTATGGCTTATTGCCAGAAGAAAGGACAGGTTAGAGGAGTTAGCAGCTGAGCTTGTTCATATAAAGACAAGAATTATATGCTGTGATGTAACTGACAATCAGGATTTGCTTATATACAGAAATATGCTTGCCAAATACAATCCATTTGTAAGAATACTTGTCAATGCCGCAGGCTTTGGCAAGATAGGACATTTTGACGAGCTGCCTGAGGATGAAAATACAGGAATGTGTGATTTAAACTGCACAGCCCTAACAAGAATGACATCAATCACATTGCCATATATGAAGGGAAAGCATGCCGATATTATCAATATCGCATCATCTGCTGCATTTATGCCACAGCCCTCATTTGCGGTTTACGCTGCAACCAAATCATATGTCTTAAGCTTAAGCTATGCTTTAGATAGAGAGCTTGCAAAGGATGGAGTGTCTGTAACTGCTGTATGTCCGGGACCTGTATCTACAGAGTTCTTCGATGTGGCAGAGGCTTATCATCAGTCGGCATTTTACAAGAGACTCCTTAGAGCCAACCCGAAGAAGGTTGTCGCAAAGGCACTAAGAGACACATACCATGACGCACATGTGTCTGTATATGGTTTTACAATGAAGCTGTTTCATGTGGCATCAAAGGTTTTACCACATGGATTTATGGTTAAATTTTTAAAATAACGAGGACTAAATTATGTTTAACAAATGTAAAAAGGGTGATTACGGATATCTGAAAGCATACAGACGTGAAAAGCTTATTATCTCTTTAATTTTAGCAGCAATGATAGCATTTATTATTGTATCTATGCTTTTGTTGTTTGGTGATACCGGACGTGTACTGATTGTATTTGCAATTTTACTCACGCTTCCATTTGCCAAATTCTTTATTGCATGGATTGTATGTGCCAAGTTTACACCTCTTACAGCAGAAGAGTATGACAGACTTACAGATATGGTTGGTGAAAAGGATAACAATATATCAGGTCTTAAGTTCGATATGGTTATATCGCAGTATGAGGGCATGAAGTTCTATCAGTCTATATGTGTTAAGAATGGAAAGATAGTAGCCTTGGTATTGTCAAAGGATTATGGAACATTGAAGAAGGAATATAAGGCATGGATTGAAAAGACGGTAGCTGACAGTAAATACAATTATCCAATTACAATATGTAATGATATAGATTCATATGCCAAAAAGGTTAAATCAATCAGCACACCTAATGATAAGACTGCGCTGATTGACAGGCATATACTTGAGAATATTACAACAACATGTGTATAAGGGGCATTTACAATGATTGATTTGCACGTTTCCAAAATAGATGAGGGACAGCGTTTAAATAAATATCTTATGAAGTATCTAAATGACGCACCTGCTTCCTTCATATATAAAATGATACGCAAGAAGAATATTGTCATGAACAATAAGCGTGTAAAGGGAGATGAGATAATACATGAGGCTGACGTTATCTCACTTTACCTGTCGGATGAGACGATAAGCAAATTTCAAAAGAATAAAGTTGTTAAAAATACGGATGTCAAAGCTAAGGGCAATACTAAAGGCAATAAGCTACAGGT
>CAVELH010000210.1:0-2515 GCA_963616385.1 bacterium
ATGTAGCATACAACATAAGAGCATTTGCCAAATCAAAAAGATGGAAGAATTTCAGACTTGGCGGATGTCTGCTTATGCCGGATGTCTTGTATGGCAATAAGGCAGTTTCAGGTGATATGAATAAGATGTCCATACTTAATGCCAACGGATATGCGACACTCAAGGAGATAGATTACTATATGCGTCTGGTTTCCCGTGGTGAGCCATACACATTTGAGAGTACAACACACAGACTTAGCATTAAGGAGAATATATTTGATTCATGTATGCTTATCTCCGGCAAGAAGGACGAGCAGGGCTATATACCTGAGGGTGTAATATGCAGTGATACAGCGTACTTCCTTTCTAAGCTTGCAGCATATAAGTATGTAGGCGGCAGTGAAGAGGACAGCGACAGAGAGCTTTTAAGAGACGTATTCTTCAATATGGATGACAGGGGTTATTACAAGGTAATCAATGACTCGGATTATAGAATTCCTATTCATCAGATTGAGAACATATGTGAGTGTCAGGTATTCGAGGAGGCATATAAGAAGCTTCACTCTATGCCGGATATACAGGATGAGTTAGAGCAGGGCAAAAAGACCGCACTAAGTGAATTGCAGGCGTTTTTACAGGAAAAGCCGGGAGATAAAATTAATCTTAATCTGAATGGTCTTATACGAATGGGACAGTTTGAGAAGCCTGTCTATAAGGCAATCAAGAAAAATCAGGATGGATTAAGAGAATCCATGGGCAAGCAGCTTAAGTCTATGGAGGAGCAGATGCCGGTAATGATTAAGTCATTAAGGAATAAGCTCCTTGAGTCACTTGATAATCAGTTAAGTAATTACATGAAGAAATATGGACCTTATGCGGTTATGGATATAATCGGAGCGGCAGGAATAGGCAGTGAGGAGCATGAGAGAGGAATCATAGCTGAGATTCGTAAGCTTGATGAGCTCTTAAAGGCATATCAGCCTACAAGCGAATTCAGCCGTATAGTTGAATCAATAAAGGACATAGTTGCTAAGAGATTCTTCACCTTCCCATCTGCTAAGAGAGAGACCGAGAATGGCTATTATGATGCATGTGTCAAGGAGACACTTACACTTGAGCGTACAATGATAGTGGATGGCATTGATGGTCAGGATGTATTTGGAGATGCGATAAGATGGCTTATATCCCGTGCAGAGCGTCTTGAAGAGCTGTATGCACAGTTTAATGAAGATCTTAAGAATGCAATAGAGGATCTTGCCTATGAGGGTAAGAGGGTAACAGGATATCTTCTTAAAGATGCCAAGCATCAGGAATTTTTGCCTGAGGATTATATAACAGATGAGAGAATAGATGAGTTCTACAAGGGACTTGTTAAGCTCATGGTTGACAATGAGGCTAACATTGATAACGGAAGAGTTGTTCAGGTTAAGCAGGAGATGGAGCGTATTTACAAGAATATGCTTATAAGCATTGGTGTTTATGCACCTGAGAAGCTCATAGCTGTTGCATTTGCTGATGAGAAACCATCATTGCAGGAGCTTAATATGATGTTCGTATCACCTACAAATGAGAAACGTAAGGAGATTATGGAGCGTGCCGCAAAGGCTTTTGTAGAGGGTGCGAGTGATAAGACAAGAAAGAAGAAGCTTTGTATACTTAAGCCGGGCTTTAAGGTTAATCTTACTAACAAGAAATATATATCACTTCCTGCTATTATGCCTCATTTCAGTCAGGCTGTTAAGGAGTTATTCATAGCTCCACCTTACAAGGAATCAGAGGACACAATAGCACTTAATACAGGAGATGTTGCCATATCAGTAGATGATATGTATATGGGTGTTCCGCTATCTATGCTTGTGTGCATGGACGATATGCGTACCGCTTATCAGGCAGTCAATCCTGATGAATATCACGGTATACATATCGATGAGGTTAATGTAGATATGTTTAACAACTATCCACAACCAGCTTAATAAAAGATTATATTTTCTATAATTATTAATTAGATTTTCTAAAACGCTTCTTGCATGTGATTACGAATAATATTACTGCAAGGAGCGTTGCTAAATAATCAGTTATCGGCTGTGCCAGTGCAAGCATTTTCGCAGATTCAGTCAACTCGTTTATAAGTAATAATATAGGAAAATAGAGAAGTCCCTGTCTGCTTATTGACAGAATAAGTGAAGGAAGGGCTGCTCCTGTTGACTGTATTGCATTTATGAATACGAATAATAATCCCATTATCGGTCCTGACAATATATATATTCTGGAGAATTCAAAGCCATAATTATAAGCGGCAGGCTCGTCTAAGAATGCATTCACAAGGAAGGACGCACCGAAATAACATATAAATGTCATGACTGCACTTAACGCGAGTGCAAGTAATATCGAGAATCTCAGCACTGCAAAATATCTTTTTCTGTTTCCGGCACCGAAGCAATATCCAAGCAAAGGCTGGATTCCTGTTCCAAGACCTATAAGAAGCATTACAACAATCATATTAACCTTCATGGCAACTCCAAGTCCAGCCACAGCC
>CAVELH010000210.1:2525-2967 GCA_963616385.1 bacterium
GGATTTCATTAGATTGTTAATTAATATATTTGAGACGCTCATAAGTATACTGTTTAATGATGCAGGGATACCTATAGCAAATACATCAAGTGCAATTCTCTCATTAGCCTTGTAATCCTTTAGCTTAATTGAAAGTATTGTTCTCTTCGAGGTGAGGTGAATAATGTAAAATGCTGCTGACAAAACATTACCAATAACAGTTGCAATAGCTGCACCGGCTACATCCCAGCCGAAAAGCAGAATCATAATAGGATCAAGGATGACGTTAGCCATATTACCTATTATCATACCAGCCATGGCAGTGGTTGCCTTTCCCTCGGAACGGATTACATTACTGAAGCAGTTGCTTAATATAAGGAAAGGAATACCGATAGACACAATACGGAGATATTGTGTTGCATATTCTATTGTATCGTTGCTTGCACCTATCATTCTGCATACC
>CAVELH010000211.1:0-2952 GCA_963616385.1 bacterium
CTATTTATAGTATATCTCAGAACAGAGCAACCTTTTGTTCTGACTCGATAGATACTAATATTGATCTTATTTTTATGAAAATATATGAATATATAAAAAAATAAAATACATATTAAAAGGAGAACAAAAATGGTACTAAAAATTACAATTGAAGCTATTGTGTATTCTGCTTTATATTCACTGTTTCTGTTTGTTTTATTTAAGGTAAAGGGTGCAGTATTTGAACTGTATAATTACCCACCTGCTATAAAAAAACGGGCTGTTGAAATAGGTGTGACTACTGAGGCTGAGATGGCAGCAAATGCTAAAAGGTGTAAGATTATCGGGTTGGCAGTAATGCTGATTGAAAGCCTTGTAATTATATGTGGCATAAACCGCGAAACTACATTTTGGAGTGGTTTTTATCAGTCATACATATTTTTTAATGCATTTTCATTAGTTGATGCAGCAATTATAGATACATTATATTTCTGTCATTCAAAATGGTGGATTATACCTGGAACAGAAGATATGACGGATGCATATCACGATTATGCTTTTCATTGGAAATGGTTCTTTGTAGGCCTTATTTCATCATTGATATTAAGCGCTATAGTTGGTGGAATTACAGTTTTAGTTGGAATGTTATACTAGGTATTAATAATAAAGAATATAAAAAATATAAAGAAAATTAAAAAGTATAAAGGATATTAAAAAGGGTATGAGCTGGTTTATTCAACCAGCTCATAATATTTTTCATATAGTGTTATTAGTTCGTTATCATATTTTTCTCTCTCGGCAGATAACTCTCCAAGCTTGGCAGAATTGGTTGCATTTTCGGGAAGATTAATCTCCTCATCTATCTTCTCTATTTTAGCTTCAATTTCTGCAATTTTCGCTTCGGTTTTCTTTATATCATTCTCGCGTTTACGGATTATTGCCTGTTCCTCTTTTTTCTTAAGATATTCTTCTTTTCCAGAGGATTGTACTTGAGCTTCTGTATTGCCATTATCTGTAGCAAAAAAATTATTAATCTGATTGGCTGTGATATTGTTATTAGCATTGCTGTCAATACCATATACTATATCCTTGTGAGTCTCATAATAATCGTAATTGCCAATGAATGAATATAGCTGCTTATTTCTAAGCTCTATAATTCTGGTAGATATCATATTGATAAAGTATCTATCGTGACTTACGACAAGAACAGTTCCTTCGTAATTTCTGATGGCAGTCTCAAGAATTTCCTTGGACTGTATATCTAAGTGGTTTGTTGGCTCGTCTAATATAAGGAAGTTAGCAGGGGAGAGCATCAGCTTAGCGAGAGATACTCGTCCTCGTTCACCACCACTTAAATCACCTATCTTTTTGAACACATCATCACCTGTGAATAGAAATGCTGCTAATACATTTCGGATTTTCGTGTTGGTGAGTTCAGGATATGAATCTGAAATCTCTTCAAATATTGTTTTGTGCATTGACAATACATGGTGCTCCTGATCATAGTAACCAATTCGTACTCTGGAACCAAGTGATATAACGCCGCCATCCTTTGGAACAATGTGATTGATTATTTTAAGGATAGTTGTTTTACCAGTTCCGTTTGCACCTATCAGGGAGACATGCTCGCCTCTCTTGATATCCATATCAAGGTTGGTGAAAAGCGTATTTTCACCGAACTTCTTGGTTAAGCCGGTTATTGTTAGAACGTCATTGCCGCTTTCAACGGATGGAGTTAGGGATAGCCTCATCTCAGATGCAACCTCAACGGGTTTATCAAGTCTTTCAATTTTATCGAGCATTTTCTCGCGGCTTTCGGCACGTTTGATTGATTTTTCACGGTTAAATTGCTTGAGCTTGGTTATTACTTCCTCCTGATGTTTTATCTCTTGTTGCTGGTTAAGATATGCCTTCATCTGTGCAGCACGAATCTGTGCTCTCTTTTCTGCATAGAAGGAATAGTTTCCGTTGTAGACGAATGCATTTTTGTTATCTATTTCAACAATTTTAGAAGCTATCTTGTCTATAAAATATCGGTCATGGCTGACAATAATAACGCTTCCCTGATAGTTTGACAGGAAGTTTTCAAGCCATGAGATAGATGTCATATCAAGATGGTTTGTAGGCTCGTCTAAGATAATTATATCAGGCTTAGTCAGGAGCAGACGACCTAGAGCTATTCGCATTTTCTGACCACCTGAAAGAGTGTTGATGTGGCGGTCATAGTCCTCTTTGTTAAATCCGAGACCTTTTAAGACCCCGGTTATTTCACTCATGTATGCGTAACCATTTTCGCGGTCATACTTAGCCTGAAGCTTATTGTATTCGTTAAGAACCTGTTCAAGCTCATCACCGGAGAGATCCTTCATGTCCTTTTCAAGTGTACGGAGACGCTTTTCCATGTTAATTATATCTTTTTTGGTGTCAAGCATTTCCTGATATATAGTATTATCAAATGAAATGTCCTGATGCTGTGAGAGGTAGCCTATTGTTATGCCCTTGGATATTACCACCTGTCCGTCGTCCGGACGTTCCTCACCCATTATGATTTTAAGAAGAGTGGTTTTACCTGAGCCATTAATTCCAACTATGGCTATTTTCTCTTTGTCCTCTATATGAAATGAAACATTTTTAAGTATTTCTTTATCACCAAATGCTTTGGAGATATTCTGACAGGCAAGTACCATAATCACCTATCCTCCTTTGTATATACACAATTAAAGCTATTTTAACAGAAATAATATTGGTGTGCAATTAATTGAAATACAAAATGTAAAATGTTATAATTAACTATCTATGTAGGACAGTAGTTTGGCACTATTTTGCAAGAAAAAAAGGAGGCAGCTTATGTTTCAACTTAAATCAAAACAGGGTAAAAGAGAGATTGAGGAGTTGTTTAATGAAATCCAGATTAATTTGGAGAATAATTATAAGGATTTAGCTATCGGGGCAAGGAAAAAGGCTGCTGTACGT
>CAVELH010000212.1:0-2846 GCA_963616385.1 bacterium
GTTACAGAGATTAATGGTATTATAATTACCAAGCTTGACGGTACTGCTAAGGGTGGAATTGCCATAGCTATACAGGCTGAGCTTAATGTCCCTGTCAAATACATAGGTATAGGAGAGCAGATAAATGATTTGCAGAGATTTGATCCTAACAGCTATGTGACAGCTTTATTTGCTGATTTTGATGTGAAATCAGATATAGAGATGCTTATAGACAGCGATATTGAAAAGATAAAGCCGGACGATGATTTGTTTGATATATAGATAATGAATTTAATGTATAGGTTTAATTAATTGTAATAAAGGAGACTACAGATAATGTTGACATTAGAGAAATTTGAAGAGGCATATGACGTTGTAAAGAAGGTTGTTCATCCAACAGGACTGATTGAGAGTGAGTTTTTCTCACAGAGCTCAGGCAACAAGGTCTATTTGAAACCTGAGAATATGCAGATTACAGGTGCATACAAGATAAGAGGAGCTTACTATAAGATAAGCACACTTTCAGATGAGGACAGACAGAAGGGACTTATAACTGCATCAGCAGGAAACCATGCACAGGGAGTTGCCTATGCTGCCCGTGCATATGGAGTTAAGGCTACAATCGTTATGCCTACCACAACACCTCTTATCAAGGTAAACAGAACCAAGGCATATGGCGCAGATGTAGTGTTATACGGAGATGTATATGATGATGCATGCCAGTATGCACTTAAGCTTGCAGATGAAAATGGATATACATTCATCCATCCTTTTGATGATTTGGATGTCGCTACAGGTCAGAGCACAGTTGCCATGGAGATAATAAAGGAGCTTCCATTTGTGGATATCATCCTTGTACCTGTAGGCGGTGGCGGACTTGCAACAGGAGTATCAACACTTGCAAAGATGCTTAATCCTAACATAAAGGTAATCGGAGTTGAGCCTTCCGGTGCAGCCTGTCTTAAGGCTTCATTTGCAAATGATGAGGTTACAACACTTCCTAATGTTGATACAATCGCAGATGGTACTGCCGTAAAGACACCGGGAACAAAGATATTCCCATACCTTAAGGAGAATCTTGACGATATTATAACAGTTGATGACAGCGAGCTTATCGTTGCATTCCTTGATATGCTTGAGAATCATAAGATGCTTGTTGAAAACAGCGGACTTCTTACAGTTGCAGCCTTAAAGCATCTCGAGCCTAAGGGAGACAAGGTTGTAAGTATCTTAAGTGGTGGAAATATGGACGTTATAACATTTGCGTCAGTAGTTCAGCATGGACTTATCGCAAGAAGCCGTATATTCACTGTATCAGTTCTTCTCCCTGATAAGCCGGGTGAGCTTCAGAATGTTGCAGGTGTTATAGCAGGACAAAATGGTAATATAATCAAGCTTGAGCACAATCAGTTCGTTACAATAAACCGTAACTCTGCTGTGGAGCTTGTTATAACAATAGAGGCGTTTGGACCTGAGCACAAGGAACAGATATTGAGTGTTCTTAAGGATAAGGGCTATCGTCCTATAGAGAAGAAACCAAAGGCTATTTTTTAAATAAGGCGGATATATGAGCAGGATTGGTTATGCAGTAGACCTCGGTACAACAACAATAGATACATGTCTTTTTGATACAGAGACAAAGCAGATAATAGCTAAGGCATCATGTAAGAACAGGCAGTCCTTATATGGAAGTGACGTGCTAAATCGTATTTTAAATGTTACAAGAAAGCCTTCACTTGAGAAAACCCTAAAGGCTTTAGCTATGGATGATATAGAGAAAATGATTACAGATATGCTTTCTAAGACCAAATTCGGTCTTAAAGATTTGACTGGAATCTGTATATGTGGCAATACTACCATGATAAGTATTTTACTTGAATATGATATAGAATCACTTGGAAGATATCCATTTACGGCAAAGCTGTCAGGCAATGTAGAGACAGACTCCAAATACCTGTTTAATCTGCCTGATTTAAGCTGTAAGGTTTTACTATCCGGCTGTGCGTCTGCCTTTATTGGTGGAGATATATTGTCAGGTGTTGTCTATCTTTCAGGTAAGTACAGCTTTGGAACAGATAGTACGGATATGCTTATAGATATGGGTACTAACGGAGAGATGGTTTTAGTTCGTGACAGCTCGTATTACACAGCGTCCGCTGCCTGTGGACCTGCATTTGAGGGGTGCTTAAGGAAGCAGAACGTATATGGAAGCAGTGCTATTGATGCCATAGCTATGGGAGTAAAGACCGGAAAGATAAGTAACGACGGAGTTATCGCAGAGCCATATTTTGAAAGCGGAATAGATATTATGAACGTCCATATAGATATGGATATACTTAGACAGTTTATGCTTGCCAAGGCAGCTATAAGGGCTGGAATAGAAACTCTTAGCAATGCCTCCGGTGTAAGCCTTGATAAGATAGACAATGTCTATATAGCGGGAGGCTTTGGATTTTATCTTAATTTGGATAATGCAGTAAGACTTGGACTGCTGCCGGAAGAATTCAAAGGAAGAATTAATGTGGTTGGAAATACATCTTTGCTTGGTGCAATAGATATGCTTGCAAACAATATTGCTTCCGAGAAATCAGATAAGCTTACCAGAACGGATATAACTCTTGTAAGTCTTGCCGAGAGTGAACTGTACAAGGAAAGACTTATAGAACATATGCATTTATAGAATATATAAGGATTATATGGCAGATGGCAGAATTATCAATGTATGCAAAGCTTATAAACAGTATATATAAATCTGTTACAGAGAAGAGAATTGACCTTCCTTTGAACTATGGCAATTATGACGGAAGGTATATAGCTCCGTCTTTCCATGAGGATATAACTAAGGTCTCCATAGATAAGGCAGGAGT
>CAVELH010000213.1:0-2736 GCA_963616385.1 bacterium
ATATATGACAGGGGAACATACTGGGTAACGAATTATCTCCGTTATGGATTGCCATATTATAATATTAATAATCTGGATTCAGATGGACCTAATCTTATGATAATATGTGATTCCTTCAGCTACCGGACTATATCGTATTTGTCATTGCAGTGCAGTAATATTACAGTTGTAGATCCAAGATTTTATGGACAGGGTGAGGGAAATCCGATAATAGATGCCATTAATCAGTATGAATATGATTGTGTTATTTATATTCATGGCGAAATGGGTATTACAAGCTATTCAATGTTTGAAAACTAGATGAGAGAGGAAAAGCTATGAGAAAGAAGATTGCTAATATTTTATGTGCGATATTGTGTATAGTAATGGTATTTGGCACAACAAATGTTAAGGCTAAGGAGGTTTCACAACAGACAAATGAAGAGGAAATAATAGCAAGTCAGACAGATGCGATGCCTTATGCAGACACTCAGGCAGAAGCTGAGGGGTTGTCTGTCTATGCCTCGAACATAGTCATAGATGATATTCAGACTATGGATATGGGTAGGTACGCGATAGTAGGTGTAAATCAGAATAAGAACGAGAATGTTTCTTACCGCTGGCAGGTGTATGATTTTTCTACAGGTTCATGGACGGTATTTCACAATTGGGATACAGCAACATGTGTTTTCTGGGTTCCATCACACGTTGGAGATTACTATTTATATGTAGAAGCAATGGTAGATGGACAGGTAGTGGCAAGCTATGCTAAGCTTCACCATTTCGCAGGCTGCGTGACCTCGCTTGGTGAAATATCATTTGAGTGTGGCAGCGATAAGTGTACATATAATGTAGCATATAATACAAACGATACAGAGCTTATGTTTAGGTGGCAGGTATATGATGTATCCAATGGAGCCTGGTCAATAATAAGGGATTGGGCTGCTCAAAGTGCTGGACAATGGAATCCGTCACATGCTGGTGATTATTTCTTGTATGTGCAGGCTAAAGGCGGAGACGGAGTTATACATAGTAAGTTACTTGTATGCCATGTTGATGCTCCACACATAACATCTTTTATACAGAGCTGTACAAGTGGATATGTGAATGAATGTGTGGTTATGGGTGGCACATATTCAGATTCTACACTAAGTGTTGGAAGACAGAGATATTTGGTGTTTGACGGAACATATTGGAAGGCCTTATTTCAGGATGGAAACAATGCATTATGGGTACCTGAACAGGAAGGTCAGTATCTGTTGTGCTATGAGATTTATGATAAAAAGGGCAATAGAATAGAGCAGAGCTTTAAGGAATTAAGGATTGACAGACCATATGTAAATTTAAATGGACTTACCACAGAGCATACAAGAGGTCTTGATTATACATTTACACTTAATGCAGACACAAATGATGTTGGAATACAGTATCGTTGGCAATATTATAACGCTGCAAATGGTTCATGGTACAGCATAACAGATTGGTCAAACACTCTTAAAGTAAACTGGACTCCTCCTAGTGAGGGATATTATTGGATTAGCGTAGATGCAAAACTAAGGGATGGAACTATAAAATCTCATACAGAAGGTTTGGTTGCGACAAGAATATATACAGAAGAAGAACAGATGTGCAATCTTGCTAATTCGTATGCAAGTGCCACAAATTATTTATTAATGGTAAATTGTGCGACACATAAGGTTGGTGTCTTTACAGGCTATCAGGGAAATTGGCAGCTTAATTATTATTGGGACTGTTCTGATGGAAAGGCAAGTACACCAACAGTCAGAGGCGAGTTTACAGTAGCTAATAAGGGATATTACTTTGATTCAGATGGTGCGAGATGTTATTATTATACACAGTTCTATGGAGGCTACCTGTTCCACTCCGTTCTATATAGCCAGAAGAAAGAGGGGGTTGTTATAGATGGAAGAGTTGGTATGGCATTGTCGCATGGATGTGTAAGACTTAAGATAGAAAATGCAAAGTGGATATATGATAATGTGCCAAGAGGAACTAAGGTAGTAGTTTATAATTAGGGGAGAGGATACATAATTTCAATGCGATTTTCCATATGAGAAATCATTTTGCAAATTGTCTGGTATAAACATTTTTGCTGAGTTTATACCAGACAGTTGGTTTATTACTTTTTAATTAATGAATCATATGTGTCAATGCTTCGTACCGCAAATATTAACATAAGAGGGAATATTTGCAATATATATCTAGACTTAAGCTCATATACTAACATTATTATGAATGTTGCAATAATAATATAATAAAACAAACGATAGGTATCAATATTATCTTCTTTCCAAAATGAAATAACCATTAATAAGAATAAAATTAAGTATTGTGACCTCATAAAAGCATTTATGAGTTTTCTCAATTTCTGGTTAGAGTTAAGAAGATATTTGGTTAGTATAGTTTGATACTGAAATTTTTCTGAATAATCAGTTACATCTGAGCCAAAAGCATATCTTTCAGCCTGATAAGTCCCTTGACTCCATAACCAGAAAGTTTTTTTGGTTATTATTTTAATCATTTTTTGTGGACCATACGTTTCAATTCTATTAATTATATCATCAAAATTCCTGTCATAGCTGAAATCATTATCCATAAACCCAAATTCTGCTTCATTTAGACCAATGTATATTTGATTCCATCCCGAATAAGTCTTAAGTTCATTATTTCCGTAGCAGATTTTATATACTAATTTAGGCATGCAAAATCCTAATAATAAAAAAATAAATAGTGCAA
>CAVELH010000214.1:0-2731 GCA_963616385.1 bacterium
ATACTATATCGTATGCCTTTGCACGAACTCTGCCCGGATCAGACTCAATATACTGAAGATCCTCCTCCATAGGCATTGTAAATGGATGGTGCATTGCCTGATATCTTCCAAGCTCCTCGTTCCACTCAAGAAGTGGAAACTCTGTTATCCATACAAATCTGTATTCATCCTTCTTGAGAAGTCCAAGCTGACCTGCAATCTCAAGACGAAGTGCGCCAAGAACATCATATACAAGCTTACTCTTGTCAGCAGCAAAGAGAAGTAAATCTCCCGGCTTACCCTCCATTCTGTCGATTAAGGCTGTCATCTCCTCATCCTTCATGAACTTAGCAAATGATGACTTAATGCTTCCATCCTCAGCAAGAGCGATATATGCAAGTCCCTTTGCACCATATCCCTTTGCAAAATCAACCAATGCATCTATCTTCTTACGAGGCATAGCACCCTGTCCGTTGGCATTGATACCACGAACACTGCCGCCATTCTCTATAGCACTCTTAAATACAACAAACTCTGAATCCTTGACAACGTCTGTTACGTCCTTCAATTCCATACCAAATCTAAGATCCGGCTTGTCAGAACCAAAACGCTCCATTGCTTCCTTATATGTCATTCTCTGAATAGGAAGCTTAACCTCAACTCCGAGAACCTCCTTGAATAAGTTGGCAAGAAGTCTCTCATTTACATCTATTACATCGTCAACATCTACAAATGAAAGCTCCATATCAATCTGAGTAAATTCAGGCTGTCTGTCAGCACGTAAATCCTCATCACGATAACATCTGGCTATCTGAAAATATCTGTCATAGCCTGAGCACATAAGAAGCTGCTTGTATATCTGTGGTGACTGTGGAAGTGCATAGAACTCACCCGGATGTACACGGCTTGGAACAAGATAATCTCTTGCTCCCTCAGGTGTTGACTTACAAAGTGTAGGTGTCTCTATCTCAATAAAACCTTCCTTAGCCATAAATGCTCTGGTAAGTGTTGTTATCTGGCTTCTCATCATTATATTTTTCTGGAGGTCAGGACGACGAAGGTCAAGGTAACGATACTTAAGTCTTAACTCCTCCTTAGTCTTGCTGTTCTCCTCTATAGGGAATGGAGGTGTATCTGCCTCTGCAAGTATACGGATATCATTGGCGATAACCTCGATATCTCCTGTTGCAAGATTCTCATTTACTGCACCACCACGCTTGGCAACTGTACCTGTTATTGCAACAACGAACTCAGAACGAAGCTTCTCTGCCTTTGCAAAGCTCTCTGCTCCGCAGTTTGACTCCTCGAATATTACCTGTAATATTCCACTTCTATCTCGTAAATCTACGAAGATAATGCCTCCCTTATTACGACTTTTCTGCACCCAGCCCATAACGGTCACGGTGTTTCCAACCATCGTATTATTAACCTCTGTACATCTGTGACTTCTGTGAAGTCCCTGCATTGATTCTGCCATTTTCATAGCCTCCTGTGTCTATCTTACTTACGAACATATCCTGTCCGTGTTATTATTGATTCCTTATCTATATTGCAAAGAATTAACCCTCGAAGGAATCTGCATAGAATTCCTCAAACTGTGTATAACCCTCAGCAGTCATCTGCTCCTTCTGGAACTTCTTGTTCTTCTTCATAATAGCGATATTGACAAGTGCGCCTTCCTCTCTCGCCTTCTTAGCCTTATCAAGAATTATAAGAAGCTTGTCGGCTGGCATATTCTTATCTATCAGATAAGCAACCTTATTGCCTGCGCCCGGAATCTCGAAGTTACGCTCCAACAACAGCATAATAATTCTCTCAAAGCCTATAGAGAATCCACATGCCGGGGTAGCCTGTCCGGTGAACTTGCCTATCATCTCATCATAACGTCCACCGCCACCTACTGAGCCGCCAAACTCATCCATTGATATCTCAAAGATTGGACCTGTGTAGTAAGACATACCTCTTACAAGAGTAGGATCAAATGCCATCTTAAACTCAGCACTCTTTGTACTCTCAACACTGTCAATTATAGTCTTTAAATTCTCTGCCACATCATCAGGGAGGAAGTCACCAAGTGTATCCTTTAAATACTGCACACCGCTTACATCCGATGTAACCTTCTCAAACAAATCAAGGTACTTGTCAACGGAAGCTGTCTCATAGCCCTCCTTGATAAGCTCCTCCTTTACACCATCTAAACCAATCTTATCCATCTTGTCAAGGATAATAAATACTGTGTCGTAATCTTCCTCTGCAAAACCACTGTATGCTGCCATTGCCTTAAGTATTCTTCTGTCATTTATACGGATTGTAAAATTCTTGAAATCAAGCTTTCCAAGCAGTGTAGTTGTCGCAAGTATAAGCTCTATCTCAGCTAAGATAGTAGGCTCGCCAAGGATATCTATATCGCACTGCATGAACTGTCTGTATCTTCCTCTCTGAGGACGGTCAGCTCTCCATACGTTACCCATCTGAAGTGCCTTAAATGGACTAGGAAGGTCATTAGCATTATTAGAATAATAACGTGAAAGAGGTACAGTAAGGTCATAACGCAATCCGCCATCTACAAGGTCAAGCTCCTCCTTCGCCTCGTCTAGCTTAAGCTTCTCTCCACGCTTTAAAATCTTGAATATAAGCTTCTCGTTCTCTCCACCCTGCTTACTGTTAAGATTCTCAATATGCTCAACGCAAGGTGTCTCAACAGAGTTAAAACCAAAGGTCTTATATGTTTCCTTGATAAGTGCTATACAAT
>CAVELH010000215.1:0-2652 GCA_963616385.1 bacterium
GATATGCAATTATAGAGATAAGGCAGGAGCGAATTGATAATTTAACGAGGCATCCGGATATAATATTTATAGAAAAGCCTAAGAAGATTTATGCCGAAGAATTAAATCATGTTAGCAGTGGTATTGAAGATGAATATATAGAAAATAGGTGTATTTTAAATGCATACTCAGGTAAAAATGATATCATATATAACAATGTGAGATATGGATATATTCAGGGCTTTGTTCAGTCATGTATGGAATTCTCCAGAAGGCAGGAGGTTGATTTGCTAGGTAATGGTGTTCTGGTATCTGTAATAGATTCCGGAATAGATATAACACATCCTGAGTTTATCGATATAAATGGTAATACAAGAATACTTAATCTGTGGGACCAGAGCCTTACATATAATGATAATGCAGGGGTATACACCAGACAGGATATAAATGATGTATTAAGAGACCTTGACAATGGCAATATAAATGATATTGACACAAGGGACAGCAGCGGACATGGTACAGCGGTAAGCGGAATAGTTGCCTCATGTGTGCCTGAGGCTGATTTGTTAGTTGTTAAGCTTAATCCCGATGCGGCAGATGCGTATCCGAGGACAACGTCTCTTATGCTTGCTATAGATTATGCAGTGAGATATGCTGCTTCAAATAATCTTCCACACGTTATCAACTTAAGCTTTGGTAACAATTATGGAAGTCATGATGGTAATTCTATATTGGAGGATTATATAAGCTCTCTGTCAGGGGAGAGCAGATTATCGATAGCGGTTGGTACCGGAAATGATGGAAATACAGGCAGGCATACTAGAATTGTCACTGAGAATAATCGTATAAATGATGTTGAAATTCTTGTGCCTGAATACACGACGGGAATAAATATACAGATATGGCAGAGCTATTCGGATGATATAGATATATCACTTATAACACCTGAGGGAACGGTGCTCGGTCCATTTTCGGGTTATCAGGAGGTTATTACATACAGACTTTATGACATGAATATACAGATTATAAACGGATACCCTACACCTATAAATCGAAACAGGGAAACTTATATTGCTCTTATACCTGATGCTTCGTATATAAGAGAGGGAATATGGACTATCAGGCTTAGAGGTAGAAATATTACCAATGGAATTGTTGATATCTGGCTTCCTGTTGCGGCAAGTACAAGTACGGATGTGCATTTTCTTAGACCTGTGGCTGATGTTACACTTACTATTCCATCAAGTGGGAGAGGCGTTATAAGTGTCGGTGCATATAACCAGAACACACTAACCTATGCTTCGTTTTCGGGAAGAGGATATAATTCGGACGGGGTAATAAAGCCTGACATTGTAGCACCGGGAGTAAATATAGATGTGCCTGTTTCTGGCGGTGGATATACATATGTATCTGGAACCTCATTTGCGACACCCTTTGTTTCCTCCGCATGTGCCATGCTAATGCAGTGGGGAATTGTAAATAAAAATGATTTATACCTGTATGGGGAAAAAATAAGGGCATATCTTATAAGGGGAGCAAAAAGCCTGCCCGGTTATAATGATCTGCCCAATGAAATGCTGGGATATGGTGCGCTCTGTGTCAGAGACAGTTTTCCATAGCTTTAGTATTTTCTTCTTTCGAGGTTGTGTTTGCTGTAATATTCGTCCTTATCGATATACATGAGCTTTTCAGACTCACTTAAAAGCTTATCGATATTGGAAGGTGTGTTATCCTGCCATATATAGCCTATAGCCATACATACTGAGTTCTCATCCATGTCAGTCTTTAATGTGTCAATGGATTTAAGAAAGGCTTCTTTAGAAATCCCTGTGCAGATGACAATGAATTCATCTCCGCCAATACGGAACAGTCCGCTATGTCCGAAAACACGTCTTAAGCTGTTGCAGGCATTCTGTATAAAACGGTCACCAGCCTCGTGTCCCTCGGAATCATTTACACGCTTAAGACCTGTTATGTCACAGTAGACAAGTCCGAAGCTGTCTGCTGCCTTAAGACCTGAGATGTATCTGTTTACTGCATAACGGTTCCCAAAGCCTGTTAGCTGGTCGTAGTAGCTCATATGCTCAAGCTCATGCATAAGATTACGTCTCTTGAGTGATGATATCATGAAGTGACCTGTAATCTGTAGCATGTTAGATGCGTAGTCAAGTGATTTGACGGTTGGATTATCAACACCGTAAAAGCCTATTACCTTCTGGTCATCATATAATGGCACAACGACAAGAGAGTGTATGCTTTGCCTCTTGAGGTTGTCATATTGCAGAGGATCTTTTTCTCTTATGTTCTCCAAATCCTCGATGATAATATTCTTATTTATACTGAAATTTCTGTACCAGTTTGCACAAACCTCGGCAGGTAAATCTTGAAGGTTGTCCTTTTCGGCAGTTATGCCGCTTGCAACCCATTCATAGGTATTATCATCATTGCCCTTGGCATTTTTTTCAAATATATAAGTTCTCTCACTATGGAGTGCCTTACCTAGATATTCAAGAATAATATTGATAGACTTATCAGGATCGGTCTCGCTAAGTGCAAGTCTCATTCCTTCATTTACAAGTGTTTCTAAATTCTTGTAGTTATTAATCAATCCAGCCTGAATATCCTGTGTGCTTATATCTATAGATATCTCCAGTCTGTATCTGTGTCCATCAT
>CAVELH010000216.1:0-2593 GCA_963616385.1 bacterium
ATATTATCCTTGTTTTTCTTTTTATTATCGTTCTCTCTCTTCCTTGCCTCTAGAACAGCCGTCTTCTTGGCAAGCTTTTCCTCTTTTGTCTTTGCTTTCTTATCCTTCTTCTCGGCACGTTTTTGCTCGTATAAACGCTCCTCCTCGATATCCTCCTCGTCAGGAACACCGAATATTATCTCGGATATAGTTTTCTTACCTGTCTTTTTATCTTTAGACTCATCTCTTGTCCCTATATCTGCCAAATCCTCGCTGTCCATGCTTGCCTGCATGGTCTTGGAAAATAATGCGTCAAGCTCATCCTCCCCAGCAGTATATCTGCTGTTGTCAGTATCATCGTTACTGTTATCTCCAGAGAAAATATCATTGTCATCATTTCTGATATCAAGTGCAGAAAACAAGTCATCTATATCCATGTTGTTAATCTCATCCTCTGAGTGAATCATCTCCTCAGGGAATGAAATATCATCCTGCATCTCATTATCAGCCTCTTTGAAAACATCATCCTGTCTTATGTCCTGATTCTGTTTTCCCTCTGACTGTCCATCTAGATATGACATATCCTCCGGTGTGAATATATCTTCCTGTTCAGTATCAGACAATCCATCTAATCCATCGTTAGATAATTCTCCTGCCTGTTCTACTGACGGTTTCTCCACTGGTTCTTCTGTTGCCTCTGAAAAAGAATCCTCAGCCTCTATCAGCTCATCAAGATTAAAATCTTCATTATCATCTGCCACAGACCTGCCCACGCCATCTGAATCAAGCTTAGTCACATCTATATCATCAAAATCAATATCATCCAAATCAAGCCCTGACAAATCAACATCGTCTAAATCATCTAATTCGTCTAACGATATATCCTTTATATCTGACAAATCCAAATCTACCCCGGCATCCATATCCATGGTATCTTCAAAGCTATTATTCTTTTTTCCATCTGCTGATACATCCTTTAACAGGTTATCAAGATAATTCTCATCCATGGGTTGCCTCCACACATATTAATAAATACGCACAATTACTATAATAATAACATAATGAATTTTAATAAACAAGGGATTATTATGTTATATATGCACGTCAGATGTTATACTTTAATCATTGATTTTTTATCAGAGTTATTATATAGTAATTATGTAATTATGGTCTATCTTTGTATGGAGGTGTTTTTTATGAAATCAACATTTTATGTAGAATACTACGGAAAACAGATTGATGAAGCTACATTAATAAAAGAAGCCAAATCAATATGGACAAAGAGCGGCAAGAAGGCTTGCGACTTAAAATCTCTTGAGTTATACATAAAGCCTGAAGAGAACATGGCATATTATGTATTTAACCATGATGATAGTGGAAGCTTCCCTATAGAGTAGTCTGATTAGTAATCTACACAGCATTTGTAGATTATGTAGATTAAATCTTGGGGGCATAAAAATATCGCACAGGAGCTTATCTTATCTGTCCTGTGCGATATTTTTATTTGGTTATAAAGCTTAATATCTACAGCAAACGCTTAATAATCATAATAATCCTCGTAATCATCATAATCACCATTAGCGTAGTTCTTCGTATAATTAACATTATTAGAACGTTTCATTCTAGGCTGCGGTCTGCTGCTCTCTTTTTTCTTATTTTGTTTCTTCTTCATGGATTTCTGTTCTTTTTCAAGACGCATCATCACTTTATTTTTATCAGGTATGGCAACACTTGACTTGCTCTCCTTCGGACGATTGGACTTAGTTCTTCTGACAATATCCTCATCGTCATCATCCTTGCTCTGAAATCTAGGTGAGCTGTTATATGGCCTGTTCTTATTATCCCTAGGGTATCCTGTACCTCTATTGTCTCTGTTATCTCTGTTGTCTCTTCCGCCTCGTCTGTCTGGTCTGTCTGTACCCCTGTTGTCATAGCGTCTCTCACCTCTGTTGCCATCACCACGTCCGCCCTCGCTGCGTCCCTGATTTCTCTGACCACCTCTCTGAGAGTATCCACTATGATTGCTCCTTGAACCATTGTTTGAACCGTTATGTGTTCTGTTCATGTTGGAACCGCCTTCATTTGTTCCCTGCGTTACCACTTTTGTATCTCCTTTCCCCGGCTTTGTCGCCACTTTTATCGCATGTGTTATGCATGCATTTTATATTCAATTCGGAGCTTATCTGCTATTAAAGCAATAAATTCCGAATTAGTAGGCTTTCCCTTGCCTGCACTCACAGTATAGCCAAACATCTCTTCTATAACTTCTATCTTGCCTCTTCCCCATGCCACCTCTATGGCATGTCTTATTGCACGCTCTACGCTGCTAGAAGTTGTCTTGTATTTCTTGGCAATACTAGGATATAACAGCTTGGTGATAAAATTAAGCATATTCATATCATTTATTGCCATTATGATTCCTTCTCTTATGTACTGATAGCCCTTGATGTGTGCCGGAATTCCTATCTCCCTTATAATCTCCGTAACATCATTCTCTATAGAGCTCATCTCGCAAAGCTCAGCAGACTTTTCCCCATCCGGAGATGTATCAGTCTCCCATCCTGATAACCCGGCTACCTGCATGATTCTTTTGCTTAAAATGTCAGGATTACAC
>CAVELH010000217.1:0-2574 GCA_963616385.1 bacterium
ATATCTACCAATAGAAGGTTGTCCAGCAACAGATTCTTAATGAAATTATCCTTATCGAAACGCTCCTTATAAGCTACTAAAAGACTCTGTATCTGAAAAGATGCCACCTTGCCAATCATGTATACATCCTCTGTCTCACCCTTGGCAAGTAAAACATACTCTAACTCATTATCATCGTAAACCTTAAAGAACTGAAATCCAAGCATTGTCTGGCTCTCAGCCGGTGATTCTGCAAATGTAACTACTGCCTCGTCGTACTCATCCACATCTCTCATTGTTGACGCAAGGCTTTTCCCCTCTGTATCCATAACACACAAATCAGTACGTGTAATCGCCTTGATTCCTTCAATTGTATCTTGAAGTATCTGATTTGAAATCATTTTACCACTCCTTCGATTTGTTACAAAAGTGTTACGTTTTGTTACATTTTGATTATAACAATCGTGTCACTTATTGTCAACTTATTTTCATATATATGCCAATACATTCTTTTATATTCTACATTAAAAATTGAAAAAAAAAAAGAGGAAATGCACTTTTTTATGCATTTCCTCAAAAATTCATACTTTTGTCAAATTCAGGTATCGACTATGAAGCGATAACTTCCTCTGTCTCCTTATCGAAGATATGTATCTTACTTAAATCAAATGCGAACTGAACTGAATCACCAGGTCTAGCAGTTGTTCTAGGATTTACACTTGCTGTGATATCGAACTGGTCGATAGTGAAGTATAAGTAAACCTGAGCACCTAACATCTCGTAGATGTTGATTCTGGCATCAATTACGCTCTCTGGTGAAGACTCGATGAAGAGCTGCTCATCATGAATATCCTCTGGACGGATACCAAGTACAACTTCCTTATCAATGAAGTCTCCAGCAATAAGCTTCTGAGCCTTTGAATCTGGAACCTTGATTGAGTGTGAACCAAACATAAGTAATACGTCTGCACCTGACTTAACAACCTTGCAATCGATGAAATTCATAGGAGGCATTCCCATGAATCCGGCAACGAAGAGGTTGCATGGCTTGTCATAGAGGTTCTGAGGTGTATCTACCTGCTGGATGATACCATCCTTCATAACTACGATTCTTGTACCAAGTGTCATAGCCTCTGTCTGGTCATGTGTAACGTAAATGATTGTTGTCTGAAGTCTCTGATGAAGCTTTGAAATCTCAACACGCATCTGAACACGAAGCTTAGCATCAAGGTTTGAAAGAGGCTCGTCCATAAGGAATACCTTAGGCTCACGAACGATAGCACGTCCCATAGCAACTCTCTGTCTCTGACCACCTGACAAAGCCTTTGGCTTTCTGTCAAGAAGATGCTCGATATCAAGAATCTTAGCAGCCTCATGTACCTGCTTGTCAATCTTCTCCTTTGGTACCTTTCTAAGCTTAAGACCGAATGCCATGTTATCATAAACTGACATATGTGGATACAGAGCGTAGTTCTGGAATACCATCGCAATATCTCTATCCTTAGGCTCTACATCGTTGACCATCTTGTCACCAATCCATAACTCACCTGAGCTGATGTCCTCAAGACCTGCGATCATACGAAGTGTAGTTGACTTACCACATCCTGAAGGTCCAACGAAGATGATGAACTCCTTGTCCTCAATCTCCATGTTGAAATCCTTAACAGCGTTAAAACCGTTAGGGTAAATCTTGTAAATATTCTTAAGTGATAAACTAGCCATGTTGTTTTTTTCTCCTCCTTAGATTAGCTTAAATGTCTTCTGACTAATGATGTTATGATTTTACATGAATTAAGTTTGAAAAACCATATTATTATTTACCAAATAAGATTTGAAATTATTGTGTAATTTGTATATGAATTATTTTTCGACTGTTTTTTTATTCAAATTAACCAATTTTTAACCTTACTTTACCCCCTAAATTTTGTGAAACCTTCACCAAACGCCTCCCTGATATCCCCAACAAAACAGATGGCATTTTCATCTATCTGGTACACTTTTTGTTTAATTTTAACCATTTCCTTTCCCGCCACAACACACATTATCATTTTTCGTGTTTTTTCGGTATACGCACCTATTGTCTCGATATATGTCGCTCCTCTGTTTATGTCGTCCATAATATATTTCACGACCTCTTTTTCCTTATCAGAAACGATATACATAAGCTTCGCCCTGTCAGGTCCCTCAACAATGGCATCTGACACCTTCGTCACAACATAAATTGCAATAAGTGAATATATACCATTCGTCATTCCAAACACACCGGCTCCGGCAATAACTATAATACCATCTATAACCGCCATAATCTTTGGAATTGACAGATATTTAACCCGTACGTTTATAAGGGTTGCAAGTAAATCCGAGCCGCCCGACGATGCATACTGTCTGAATATCAGTCCAAGTCCAGCTCCCATCAATACACTTCCTATAGTTATGTCAACCACCGTGTCTCCCGTGAGCAGCTTCATCTCAGGAACAACACCAAGAAAAATAGTTAATGTAGCTGTCGCAACTAAGGTTCTTGCAAATGTTCTCCTATCAAGTCTCCTGAAGCCGGCAATAAACAACGGAACATTAATTACTACACTTGAAAGC
>CAVELH010000218.1:0-2563 GCA_963616385.1 bacterium
GAATATTCCTCTCCTCCTCATCATCACGAATCTGTCTTACATCTGACTTAAGTTTTGTTAAACTATTGCTCCTGTAATTCATATAACACACCATTACCACAAGTATCAGATTAATGATAATATTATAGACATTCCAGCCTGTAAATGCATTAATCTCACATACAATATACAAGACAGCAGGTATCAACAATCTCAGCTTAAACACATCGTATATAATCACAGGCATCATAATACCAAGCTCAGGAATAAAAAATGTAAGAATTCCATATATAGCTGTAATTATGCCAACATACTCTCTCTTATCAAAATACGAGCCAAGTCCAAATGCAATCACCGTAACCAGCATTGCAATAAGTGTATTCTTATCCGTCCCATTACTTATTGCAAGAATAAATGTAATTGCCATCAAAAATAGTTTATCAATAATATAAGACATTTATCCCCTCACCCTGCTTCACATAATATAAGCATTATATCATTTCAGCCATACACACACAATTTAAAACGCACTAAAAAAGTCCGCCACCATATTATTCTGGAAACGGACTTTTGATATCAGTATTACTCCGCCCTTGCGAGCTTCTTTCTCTTGGATATCAGCATTGATATAACCATAAATGCTGCCGCGAACAACACTTCTATACCTATATACTGCATAATATTATCAATATTCTCATCTAACATTATTCCATCATTTGCCATGACATACCAGTATGTAGGAATAATCATGGCTACCCTCTTTAAGCCATCACTGAATATCGACATTGGCACAAACACTCCACCAAGGAATGAAAATCCAAGTCCTACAATGTTAGCTATCATCACTATGTTCTGGGTTGACAGGTTAAAGCTTCCAATGATATTTACTATTCCTACACTAATCAGTGTAAATACAAGTGAATTGAGTATAAGATATATGGTTTTCGCATTTATAAGTGCTCCTCCATACATGATACATCCCAATATCATAAACACTAACCATGTACCTACACCCAATGTGACAACTCCCGCTGCAAGCTGTATATTTCTTTTTCTTATCGGAACAGGAGAAACATTCACTCTGTCGCTCACATTTTGCCTGTTAAACGCAACAAGCACAGCACCAAGACCATTAAAAAGCATCATTATTATTACATACGGAAGATATAAAAAGAAATAATAATATTCCGGTTTTTTCTCTACTGAATTGCCGTATACTTTAACAAGTCCCTCATCAGACATTGCATCCAATGTAATATCATATGCGCTGTCCATATCATAACCGGCATCCATAAGTGCCGACATTGAGTTCTCATATGAAGCAATCTGATTATCTACATACATGCCCGTGTTACTTCCGGGACGCTTTATGTTGGTAAGTCTGCCTGAATTTTCATACCCATTTTCAATATAAAGCACATAGTCCAATTCCTGAAAATATAAGTTATTCTGTATAACCTTCTCATCATCAGGGACATCAACCATTTCGTGAATCTGGCTCAGATAATCTGTAAGCAGCCTTGACGCTTCCGAGTTATCCCTGTCAAATATTGCAAGCTTGCATGAGTAAGTCTCATACTTATCAGTACCTTTGCCACCCATCTTGGAAAATCCTATAATAAGGCCTAAAAAGATACAAAAGTAAATCATACAACTGCCTATCTGCTTTTTAAATATTCTCAAAAAGGTTTTATATACTTGCATATGTTCTCCTCCTTCCTATCATTGTTCCTGCTATAACAAATACAACAGAAATCACAAGCAGGCTGAGTATATTTTTCATATACTGTGTATTTTCCTGATATACATTAAGTGCATAGAAGGAATCACTTATGAGTGCGGCTGGATTAAGCTTATTAAATAACGGACATTTCTCCTTCATTATAAACTTCATATCTGCAACCATAAGTCCTGACAGGAAGCATAAGATTAATGAAATTCCAACTGCGATTCCTTCCTTAGCATTCTGATTTAACTTGCTTATACTTCCTATAAAATATCCCATAGAAAGACCTGTCCATGTGCCGATTAACACAAGTAATGCCATCTGCCACAGCTTATCACCGAAATCTACACCTATTATTGTAAGATAGACCATCGCAAGTATCTCACATATATACAGCATTAACAAATTAGAGAGAAGTGCAGCAGTTGTAGATGCAAATGTACTTGTCTGCGCCACACATTTTCTTGCCCCAAGAGCTGACAGATTTGCCTGACTGTATTTGGTTATAGCAAGACCTGTAAATGATGCAAACAGGCAGCCCATAGCTATAAGATTATAGAAATACTCCGTAAATGCATCCATTTTTCCATCAGCTATGACCTTTTCCGTGTTGTTATCTCCATTTGAGGTCATAAGCCCAATCAAAGATAAAGGATTTATGTCTGTCTTTTTATTTATTGCATCTGCAATGGTAAATATCTGATGATAATCAGTGACAACAGACGCAAGTATACCATCCTGAATATCCATTCCGCCCTGATTTAATCCGGCAGCCCTCACCATAAGCTTAAGCTCATTATCTTCCGAATAAAAAACACCTCTTACCTTCTTATCATCAAGGAGACCAGCAGCCTCGTC
>CAVELH010000219.1:0-2507 GCA_963616385.1 bacterium
GTATAATAAAATA
The DNA here is from genome assembly GCA_963616385.1 of bacterium. Lineage (GTDB taxonomy): Bacteria > Bacillota > Clostridia > Lachnospirales > Lachnospiraceae > Coprococcus_C. Next base: position 14 of record CAVELH010000219.1, read on the forward strand.
TACAGTTAAATTCCACCTGGCGAATCAGGTGGAACTTAACATATATATAATCTTTATTGTTTTACTGGTAAGCCTTATTTACGTCTGGAGCTACCTCGATAATCTCATTTAACACACCTGTTGTTGAATTAACAGTAACAGATGTCTTACCTGAGGCACCGATACCTACGTAAACTGTACCCTTCTTGTTGATTACAACATAGAAGCTCTCTGGTGTAACAGCAGATGTAAGACCTGAAGCTGAAGCCTTGATTTCCTTCTTATACTTAAGCTTAGGTGTCTTCTCACCGATGTTTGTACCGATCTCTGCAAGAACGTCATCAGTTGTAATGTTAAGGTTTAATGTTGAAGGATCTTCTGTTGTTAAACCATTAATCTTTAATCCATCACCATTTCCGCCTGTTCCAACTACAGTTGTTGACTTTGTAGTCTTGTTAGGAACAACCTCGATTGTTACAGTGTTACCAGACATGTTGTTAACAAGGAACTCATAAATATCCTCATTACCAAGAGCTGTCTCAACAGCAGTCTTAATTGTCTTACATGATGATACATCATTTGACTTTCTAGACTTATCAATATATCTGATAAGTGCTGGAGCGATAGCACCTGCAAGAATAGCCATAATCGCAATAACGATAATAAGCTCTACAAGTGAAAAACCTTTGTTTGTTTTCTTCATAATTTTCTCTCCTTTTCTTTTTTAAATAAATATATGATAGAAACCGGCATCCTCGCCTACCGATTTGTATCCGATGTTATAAATTCTAGTAGCTGTCGATAGCATCGTACATATTAAGCATAGGTGAGTAAATACATAATACGATACCACCTACTACAACACCCATGACAACGATAATCATAGGCTCAAGCATGGATGTAAGTGCATCTGCCGCATCATTAACTTCCATCTCATAGTAATCTGCAACCTTGTCTACCATTTCCTCTATGTTACCTGTTTCCTCACCGATCTTAATCATCTGAGGAAGCATGTTAGGAAACACTTCCATATCTCTGATAGGCTTAGAAAGTGGAACACCCTTAGCTATCTGTGTCTTAGCATCAAGAAGACCATCTCTTATAATTCTGTTATTCATCATCTTGGCTACCTGCTCAACTGAATCAATAAGTGAGATACCAGATGCCATAAGTGTTGATAATGTTCTAGAGAATGTTGCTGCTGCTGACTTAATTGTAAGCTGTCCAAAGATTGGTGCCTTAAGTCCTATCTTAGCATAAAGAAGCGAACCTGCATCTGTCTTTCCAACAAACTTGAATGCTGCTACAACTGCTACAACAATAAGTACTACTATATACCACTTATGCTGTAAAAACTCACTGAAATTAATAAGTAACTGTGTTGCCTTAGGCAAGTCTGAACCCAAGTCACTAAACATCTGTGCGAACTGTGGTATAACTGTCATAAGCAATACAATAACAACTGCAATAACGATAACCAATATTACAATAGGATATGTCATAGCACTCTTAACTTTTGAACGAAGTGCGTTAGAATTCTCAAAGTGTGATGTAAGTCTCTCGAAACAGACTTCCAAGTTACCTGACATCTCACCAGCAGCTACCATGTTGACCATGATAGGAGGGAATACCTTCGGGTTAAGCTTAAATGCATCAGCGAGTGTACCACCCTTTTGTACATAAGCCTGTGCTTCGCGAAGTGCTGACTGTAATGTCTTATTCTCTAACTGCTCTCCCATCATCTCAAGTGCTGTTATAATTGTAACACCGGCATTAAGTACTGATACGAACTGCTTACAGAATACTGCCAAGTCCTTATCCTTAACCTTGCCGCCAATCTTAATCTTAGCACCCGCACCCTGTTCCTTAATATCCTGAACTATGTAACCTTCGGCTTTAAGCTTCTCTTTAGCTTTGTCCGCATTGTTGGCCTCAACGACACCTTTTTTCATCTTGCCGCTTTTGTCCATGACCTTATAATTATATTGTGCCATTCTTACTCCTCCGACCCATATTTTTTAAAAAATGAACAAATTATTAACAATATGTATCTTCGACCATAATACATCATATTTACATTTTTTGCAATAAAGCTGAACATTTTTTTATTTTTTTGTTAAATATGCACAAAACATATCTTACATCTGTTTTTTCATCGCTACCTGATCCTGTGCATATGTAAGAGCACTGTCTCTTGTAATCTGTCCACTCTTATATAATTCCATAAGGAAATCATCAAGTGTAACCATTCCCTGTGCACGGCTAGTCTGTATTGTAGACTGTATCTGGTGTGTCTTTGCCTCACGGATAAGACTTCGGATAGCCGGGCTGGCAAGCATAACCTCAAATGCTGCAACTCGTCCATTACCCTGTGCATTAGGTATAAGTGCCTGAGATATAACTCCCTCAAGTATCATCGACAACTGTATTCTTGTCTGCTGCTGCTGATGTGTTGGGAATACATCAATGATACGGTCAATTGTAGAAGCTGCACCAATTGTATGCAGTGTGGAGA
>CAVELH010000220.1:0-2488 GCA_963616385.1 bacterium
AATTAAATATAATGAGAATAGTGAGCTTGTATATCAAAGCATTAATGGAATAGAAAAAAATTTGGGGAATGTAAGTGATTATTATGCTAACGCTAATCTTACAACTATTGTAACGCTAATTAAGGAAACAGATAAGGTGAGCCTTAATTTTTTTTATGATGGGCAATTATTAGGGAATATGGGTAGCTTTGATAATGTAAGAGATGTCAGGGTGAGTGATTCTGGAGGATATTTTTCATTTTGTACAGATTATACAGAGACAAGGTGGGAAAAGGATTCTAGTCTGCCACAAGGTGGACAGTATGTTCCAATTTATATGAATGATGTTTATGTTGTGAATTACAATGGCGAAACAAAAAAGATATTGACATCAGAGGTTAAGCTTGTTCCAGAGTATATTACAAGTACAGGACAGTTGTTCTATACGGATACTGAGACCAAAAAATTGTATGTTTATCAGAATGGTGAGAATGACGACATTTTGTATAACGTACACAATATCATTTTTTATGAGAATTTAAGTGCTTATTTGATTATGACAAATGATTCTGAATTATGGTATGGCACTTTTTTAGAGGCAAGACAGAAACCATATATGATTGCTACAGAGGTTGAGGATTTGTATATAGTTGGAGGAAACAAAAAATATGATGAGTACAGAGACATTGAGAGAAGCTATAAAATTACGAAAAACTGCTCTACATATGATACAGACGTGTTAATTATATATGCAAAGAATGGCTCAACATTTATAAATGAACCATCTCTGAAATTGGATTCAGTTAAACTTGATGCAAATCCTGATGAGGTGGAAAGCTTCCTGAAATACAATGATACGGCATATTATAGGGCGGGTGGTCTGCTATATAGGATGGACAAGGACAGTCTTGTCTCATCTGTTGAAGATAAAAGAACTGGAGAGGTAACTAATACATATAATTGGTCAGATGGGTACTCCTTTGCCGATATAGGTGATGGATATTACGACATTTTAAATGATGGTGAAGTACTACTGCTTCAGGGTGGAAAGCTTTCATTTTATAATGGTAAGGATATACAAGAGTTTGATGAGGGTGTGATGATTTGCTCTGTAAATGATTCAAGTTATGGATTTATGTATGTAAAGAATACGGGTGAACTTTATTATTCAATGGGACCTGATACCGGACAGCCTGAAAAACTGTGTGATGTAAGTAATGTAACAGAGCTTATAGCGACAAATGGTACAGCGTATTATAGAGAAGGTGACAGTAACGTCAAAATGATTAATTCAAAGGATAGAGTTGTTACAGAGATTGCAGATACAGCTAATACGAATCTTAGAATTATAAGATATGTTAAGTATGATAATCCGGAGGATAAAGCCTGATGTTAGCAAACTATGTTTATGATATGGAGGTAAATGGTATATTACAAAAAACCTGCATTGTTGATAATGAGACATATTTGGATGAGTCTGCACTTAATTATGTAATTTGTAATGAGTCGGAATTTCTTAAGTTAAATGTTAATAAGACTGATGAAAAGCTCTTTTTCTTATATCAGATACCTGAAGCAGTTACAATATATGAGTATATACAGAATAAGCTTAGCAGGCAGCAGATAATGCATCTCGTAAATGGTATATGCACATTAGCAATCGAGCTTATTAATAATGATGTGAATGTCGGGTATGTGGTCTGGGATTGGAATAATATATATTTTAATTCAGCACAAAATAAGCTTCAGTTTATTCTTGTGCCATCTGGTGCCTTTGCAGGAGAGGCGGATGAGGTCGTTAATTTAATTAGATTTATAATAGCTTATTCAAAATATGATTTAATAGAAAATTGTCATTATGTGGCAGTGCTTTTGTCCATTTTGAATGGAGAAGAGAATATAAAGGATATGATGACAAGTCTTATTAAGACAACTAAGAAGATGTCTATAGAGGGGGCAATGCGAAAAAAAAAGGAAGCAGTAAGGACTATAGATTTGAATAACTCAGAAAAGCTCTCCAGCGTGGATATAGCAAAACGTTCTTGGGGAGAATTTTCGAGTAATGACAAGAGAGAGACTGGAGGAGACAGACCTCCAGTGCCGTGTCTTGTGAGACTTAAGACAAAGGAAAATATACAGATATATAAGGATAAATTTGTATTAGGCAAGGAATTGGATAAGGTGGATTATGCAATAGTTGATAATCCCGCAGTATCCAGAGTGCATGCATTTATAGAAAAGAAAAATGGTGCGTTTTATGTGAGAGATAACAAATCAAGCAACAGAACCTTTGTGAATGGAAAACCAATTTTTAGTGATGAAGAGGTATTGCTTATAAATGGTATGGTATTGAGCTTGGCAAATGAAGAATTTGTATACAAGATAATGTAGGAGTATGAATAATATGGTTGATTTTTTATGTTGCAATTTTGCTGATGAGCTTGATAGCGATTATTACATGGCATATTTATTGCGGGATAACAGTTATTTTTATAATACAGTTTATCAG
>CAVELH010000221.1:0-2475 GCA_963616385.1 bacterium
GAGTATAATATATGATATATTGTAAACTGTAAATGCTTATATCATAATGATTATAGCTTGTTTTGGTAAAAATATAAAGATGTAATTTCTTTTATGGGTTTACAAAGTAAAAATCTTGTGTTAATATAACCTTTGCCGTCACTTAGTAACAGGATAACTCCGACCGTTACCCAGTGATTGGATAAAATAATAAAAATGGAGGAAACGAAGATGATTACAACAGAGCAGAAGAAAGAAATCATTGAGAAGTACGGCAGATGTGAAGGAGATACAGGTTCACCTGAGGTACAGGTAGCTCTTCTTACAGCTAGAATCAATGACTTAAATGAGCATTTCAAGGCTCATCCAAAGGATCATCACTCAAGACGTGGTCTTCTCAAGATGGTAGGTCAGAGAAGAAACCTTCTTGCATATCTTAAGAGCAAGGACATCGAGCGTTACAGAACACTGATTGAGAAGTTAGGCTTAAGAAAGTAATTTCAGAAAATCACATTAACAATATTAAAAATCACACTATTTTCAGAAAAGGACTATTGCAAGATAGTCCTTTTCTTTTTATAATCATGTAAGAATATGTGATTATTCTATATAACTGAGTGGGAGAAAATATAATTATGAATATAATGAATTATTGTATAGATGGATATGAGGATGTAAAGGCTGATAAGATAATAGGAATCTTCGGAAATCCGATTAAGCACACACTTTCACCTGTGATTCACGATACATTGAGCAGATGTCTTGGTTTGTCAGAGAGATATGTGCCTTTTTGCATTCCTGATGAGGAGCTTTCTTCATGTGTTAAGAGTGCGTATGAGCAGGGTGTGCTTGGTCTTAATATAACAGTTCCGCATAAACAGGCAGTCATGGACAGCCTTGTGGATATAGATAAGGTTGCAAGGGACATAGGAGCAGTCAATACCTTAGTCAGAGCAGATGGCGGATATAAGGGATATAATACAGATATGCCGGGACTTGCCAAGGCACTTTTTACCGAGAATATAAGCTTAAAGGACAGAAAGGTTATAATGCTCGGTGCAGGCGGAGCTGCAAGGGCAGTTGCATATATGTGTGCCTATCATGGTGCAAAGGAAGTTCATATAATTAATCGTACATATGAGCGTGCGGCAGGCATTGCAGATGATATGAATAGTATATTTGGCAGGAAGGTAGTCTTTGCATATAAGGCAGAGAATTATACAGATATTCCTGATGATAAGTATTTAATGATTCAGTGTACATCAGTCGGACTTCACGATGGAGATGGTCTGCCATTTGAATTTGGAGATGATTTCTATGCCATGGCAGAGGCAGGTGTGGACCTTATATATAATCCGATTAAAACTCCATTTTTACATGAGATGGAGAAGCTCAATGTAAAGGCTGTGAATGGACTAAAGATGCTTTTGTATCAGGGGATTCTTGCATATGAGCTGTGGAATGATGTGAAGGTGACAGATACGCTTGCGGATATAGTATATATGGCATTACAGGATGCTTTATATGGTACAGACAGGGGAGATAATATAGTTCTTATCGGATATATGGGTGCGGGTAAGACAACTGTAGGTAAGGCTGTCGCTGAGAAAAAGGGCTATGATTTAATAGATACAGATGTATATATTGAGCAGCATGAGGGTATGAGTATACCTGATATATTTGAGAAAAAGGGAGAGACTTATTTCAGAGAGCTTGAGACTAAGATATTGCTTGAGTTAAAGGAGAAGCTGCATCATACCGTTATAGCTACAGGCGGCGGACTTCCGCTTAGAAAAGAAAACAGCGACATACTTAAAAGCCTTGGAACAGTTTATTATCTTAAGGCTTGCGCCGATACAATATATAACAGGGTAAAGGACTGTACCAATCGTCCTTTACTAAGATGCGATAACCCATATGAGAAGATTGCATCTATGCTTGAGGTTCGTGAACCTATATATGAGAAGGCATGTAATATCAGAATGATAACTGACAATCAGGAGCTTGATGATATAGTGGAATATATTGGATGTATCTAAAAAATACTTTACAAAAAGTGTATGCAACATTTATTATGATAGTAATCATTATTACTTAAATAAGACTTGAAGGTGTACTTATGAAGTATATAATCAGAAAATACAAAAGAAATACCGGCTTTACGCTTGTTGAGATGATAGTGACATTGGTGCTTTTGTCTATTTTACTGACAACATCAGTTATGGGACTTCTTGCGTGGCAGGACTGGTCTGATTTTAAGCAGGCAAATGAATATGCAGAAACTATGTTTCTTGCTGCACAGAATCAGTTATCAGAATATAATGCCAATGGAACCTTGAAGGAATTTAGCAAGCGTGCTGACAGTACGGATAATCATATTTCACTTAACGATATATATTATGATGAAGATGAAGCGTACCTTGAGGATTCGGTTTGGACAACCGTGGATAAGGGTACGCTTGTTTCAGTGCGTTGTAATAGAGGTGACTATAAGCT
>CAVELH010000222.1:0-2462 GCA_963616385.1 bacterium
CTTTTTATGTTTACAGAGACAAGAAGGGAGAAACTAATGGGGAACTCAAGGGGGACTATATACCATGTGTATCATTGAAGGAAAATGAGACGGTGGATATAGAGTTACCTCAGATTGTACATGCGGGAGATACCGCAGAGGAATGTGCAAGAAGTGCAAAGGTTCAGGAAAGATGTGAAGATGCATGGGTAAATGGTAAAGGGAATTGTGTCACAAGGTTGAATCAGGCACAGGTAAAGTATGAATATAATCGTGTAGTTAAAGAAATTAATTCGCAGAAACAGGTATATGATGAAAGGGGATTAATAACTTTTGATATATCATATGACTGTAGAAATATAACATATTACATAAATGATAAGACCGAGTATATTAATTTTTTGGGAGCAACTTGGTCATTGCCGATATTTTGTGTGTCATTGCAGTTATATGCCGGAATACCATTAGATGATGTAGAAGTTAATATAAAGATAATATATCCGCCTACAGGGAAAACGGTAGTGGAATATAAGTATGGTGAATTGGATGAACCCATTAGCGAAGAAAAATGGAACGCGTTGGTAGAAGAGGCAAAGAAGGAATAGTTATATGAAAGATAAAATTACATACATTAGAAAATATGAATTAAATGGCGATGTAAATGTTGCAATACCTGATGATTATACAATTTTTCATAATGAAAACAATAATATCCCATATAAGTTCCCTGACAATATAAATTATTGGGTTAATTCTGAGGGAGACATTTTTTATATGAGCAAGATAGATAAGTTAGAGGGAACGCTTGAGGATGAGCTTAGGAAGATAAGGATGGTATATGTTGGAATGGGCGGAACGTGTCAGGGTGTAGGATTATATAACAGAATGGTTGGCAATACCAGACAGCTTATGTCAGAAAATGAAATAACACTTTTTGATAATCGTTTCTTTATGATTTCCATTTTGATAGAGAAAGATGCTGCCTGTTATGTTATGACACAGATGTGTAAATACGAGCGTAGGGAATTAGTAAAATCAAGAATAAAATATATGATTGATACAATTAAAATTATATAGTATATATAGCACAAGTATACATGACTTATGTTGTAAAAATTATACAAAACAAATTGTCGAATTTGCACAAACATTAGAATAAACACGATGTTGCGTTTACATAGTTAAAAAAAAGTGGTATAAATAAGACATATTAAAATATGAGGAGGATAAAAATATGGCATTAGATGTGCGGTATGGCGAGATACGTTCAAATGTTATTGCTAAGCTTGTGTCGGATAAGGAAGATATGGTTGATTTGCTCGGAATGTTAGAGGATACAGTCAATTCACTTCCTACATATATGGAAGGAGATACTCTTATAGCATATATTGATGAGTTCAATACAATAGTAAAAGAGGTATATTCTAAGCTTAATGATAATCTTGGAGCGTATGCAGATCAGCTTGAGAGTGTATGCAAGGAATTTGAGAGTCTGGATGCGGATATGAATACTCAGCTTAGCTAGAATGGGGAGGGAAATAGAATGAGTGATAGATTAAGAGTAGACTATGTTGCCATTGAACAGATAGTAAACGATATGATGAAATATAAGGAAGAAATAAGTTCAAGATATACGGATATGACGGCTATAGTAGAGTCTCTTGTTAATGATGGATATATGGAGGCTGAGTCAGCAGATGCATATATTACAGAGTTCAAGGAAATGTTAGGTCCTGATTTAAAGAAATTACTTGATATAGTTCATAAATTTTATACACAGTTATCACAGATATGTCAGAATTTTGCTGACCATGATTCTAAGATAGCTGACATGCTTTTCTTTTAAGTTATAATGTGTAGGGGGATAGCCTCTTGTTTAGAGATTTTCAAGAGGTTATGCTCTTTTTCTTTTATTTACAATAAATTATTTAAAATAGATAGGGTACAGAAACATGAAGATAAAAAAACTAATAGTTGCAGTTTGTATTTTACTGGCAGGTATTAATAATATTAATGCTCATGCTGAGGAGGCAACACCTACGGATAGTATTGCTACAGTGGGTGATGCTCAAAATGGAATTAATCTATATGATGAGAAAAAGGGTATTGTAAATGTACAGTTAATATATACAAGTGAGGCTGATGAAAAATGTGTCATCAAATCTGGATATGCATTTATGATAGGTGATGGAAATAACGTTTATGCTATATCTGAGACTGATAAGGTTACTTTAAGTAACGAGGAAAAAAACAGCATTGCTGCTCAATATGGTGTTGAGACTGATAAGGTAGATACCACCATAGAAATATTACTTAAGGCTGATATAACAGTTGAAATGTCAGTGGTAAATAGCAGTGAAAACATGAATTTTGCCATACTGCAATCTACATCTGGACTTGGTGATTGTACAACACTTGGACTATGTGATGATATTAGTACGGTTCCCGCTGGAACAGTCGTACATACATATGATAACAATATG
>CAVELH010000223.1:0-772 GCA_963616385.1 bacterium
TGAATGTACTATTGATGATTGGTCGGAGATAGGTGATACGCATTATTACAGGTATACAGCCAGCAAGGAGATAAGCAATGGAGTGCCATTGTTTAATGATGATGGAGAGGTTGTTGGTATAGCTAGTGGTGCTAATAAGTCTGATGGACAGCGTTACGCTTTGCAGATAGATGAAGTTATAGATGTACTTGATATGCTCGGGGTGGCATATAGTCCTGAAATAGTTGTAGATACATCTGGATTAGAAGAGATAATGCAGGAATTTTCTTCATTAAATGAGAGCAAATATACACCTGAGTCATGGAAAGAGTGTAGATGGTTATATAATCAGGCAGTTGATATTATGGACATGATAGAACAGGGAGACATAAATGTATACACGCAAAATGAAGTGAATAATTTGCAAATAGCTTTTAGGGATAAAATCGATAGTTTACAAAAGGCTGGTATATCTAAGAAAACAATAATAATTATAGGAATAATTATTGCGAGTGTTTTGCTTGTTGCAATTATAGCGTTGATAATTGTTTTAATAGTTTTGAATATAAAACATAAAAAACGTTTGAATGAGGAAGCTAATAAAACCACCACAGCAAAGGATGCTTTGAAATTAAGTGGAAGAATTACCCCAGGGACAGTTTTTAATGATGATAATATGCCAATGAACAGGAGCCTGATTGAAACGGGAGAGGTAACGCTGCCAGATATAGATTACAGTGAAACTTCAGTATTAAGTAAAGAAATGGAAAGCAATATGGAGAAATCTGTTAAG
>CAVELH010000223.1:782-2380 GCA_963616385.1 bacterium
GTTAAGACATATCCGAAGCTTGCGAGATGTAAGACAGGAGAAACAGTGACTATTAATCAGGACAGCTTTATAATTGGAGCTTCAGATGAACAGTCTGATTATTGCATCAAGTATAACAGTAATATAAGCAGAAGACACGTCTGTATTATGAGGCTTGAGGATGGCTATTATATACAGGATTTAGATACAACTAATGGTACGAGTGTAAATGATATGAGGGTTGTTCCGGGAAGATATGTAAAGCTTGATAATGGTTGCATAATCAGAATGGCAGAGGAAGAGTTTGAATATAGTGAAATATAAATTATGGTGATGATATGAAGATAAATACTTATGAGGAGCATATTTCATATACCTTCGAGGAAGCCGACCATATATGGCAGCTTGCTATGAGACAGGTAAATAATATGGAAATAAAAGGTGCATTAAAATACATAGAAGTTATACATAATGGTGCTAACAAATTATTGTACGGAAGAGAAGGCTTAAGGTTAATGTCAGAGGTTGTTCATACCATTAATAATGCTGAATTAATATATTTAATGAAAAAATTATTAGATGATATTAGAGACATTGGCGAAAATGATTATCTTAATATGTCTGGTATAGATGTTAATTTTGGAAGGTTATATTATGACAGTCATTCAAATACGATTATGTTTGCACTATTACCTATTAATTATGAGTGTGATTATCATGATAATACGACATGGAGCACACAGCTTAGAAATACGCTTCTGACATTGCTGTCATACATATTTGGTGAAACAGACCAAAGATATAGCGATATGTATTATGCAGTAAATGATTATTCTAAGACCGATGCTGAGATAATGCAGTTAGTATACGAATATGACTATGGCATACATCAAATGGATAATCAGGAGAGTAATACTGGTAGTGAGTGTTCTACTATTGGAACACTGATTTTAGAGCATAATAGTGACAAGGGAAATCTTATTTTTAATATTAATAAGGATAAATATACGTTAGGAAAGTCTGAAAATGGTGTTGATGGTGTAATACATATTTCAGGTATGATTAGCCGTGTTCATTGCACAATTTATAAGATGTCAGATAAATATCTTATACAGGATATGAACAGTACAAATGGAACAAAAATTAATGGCTACACACTTAATCCTGAACAGTATTACTATTTAAATGATGGTGATGTTCTGTCTATGTCTGACGTGGATTTTAATGTAATTATGGGATAATCAGGGGAGTATTATGGCTAAGAAAAAAATACTTTTTGTAAGTTTTGATGAAGAATACATTACAACAATTGAATATAAATTTTCATCATTGATAAATGAACAGGCAACAATTGAATTTATATCTGATGAGAAATTTCTGAGTGGTTGCGAGGATAAGCTTTTTCGCATGGATATAGTGATACTGCCGGTGTCTTTGATGCATAAATATGGTGATTTGGAGGTTAAAGCAGCAGTATATTACCTGACAGATATTAAGGATGAGGACAGCAATCCGCAGTACATTTATAAATATGACAGTGTTAAATCTATAGCTGAAAAGATAGATACACGACTTATTAACAGTACCACAGACAAAAAGAAGGGGACAAAGGTTATAGG
>CAVELH010000224.1:0-2268 GCA_963616385.1 bacterium
ATTTGCATACTGCTGTTCCTTGGCTATACGATTTGTTCGCATTGTCTGAGCTAGCTGCTTAACAATAGGAGTCAAAAGCAATGTAAGTACGGCTATGGCTATGACGATTTCAACTATACTGAAACCTTTGTTTTTGTTTCTTGCCATAAATCCCATCCTCTCTTAATATACCTTAACAGTTCCTGACTTGCTTCCTAATGAGAATCTAGGTGATGTAGTATCATCATCTGCTACCTTAACGAATACTACCATGCTTGTGCTGTTAGAAATATTAAGTTTAACACCATTCTTATCATCAGCATCTGCACGCTTTGATGACTCAACATATACCTTAACATTAGAAGATGTGAGTTCTACTACACTCTCATCATTTCCAATAGAATACTTAGCATAATTCTTGCCATCCTCTTCATATATATCCAATGTAACTGTCTGTACTGAATTCTCATCGCTTGATACATTTGAACCACTAGCTGATGATACAAGAATTCCATCTACAGAGTCATTTGCCGCATTAGATAATGTTATCTTAACATCATTGTTAGTTGCTAATTCATCACCATTTGTTGCATCATACTCATATGAATGGCTGGCAGGTGCTCCGTTACCACCAATAAAGATGTTATCTACACCATTCTCAACATCAATATCAACATCAACAAGTCCGCCTTCTCTGTCTCCACCAGCAATTGCATATGCATTAAGAGCAATTGTACCTGTTGCAACATCGTTCTCAGCATCATAAGCTATACTGAATGATGAGATATTCATTCTATATGTGAAATTCATAACATAATCAATAACGTCCTTAATACTGTCATATGTACCTGTATATGATATAGGAAGTGCTGCTGAATAACATGTATATCCATCAGGTGCATTAGAGTTTCCGCTAAGTGTGAAGAAATCTGTAGCCTGACCAAGACCTGCTGTGCTTATATCAAACTGACCATGATATGTATCCTCAACACCCTTCATGAACATGATTGATACTTCCTGATCAAGGTTAGCAGGGAAATGCTGTATAACATCGTCAAACTTAGCATAGTATTCCTTAGTCATAGCCTCATACTGGTCTCTGTCCTTCTCTTTTGCCTGAAGCTCTGCCAACTGTGTTTCAAGTGTCTTTGTCTCTGATTTGATACTGTCTGCATCATCCTTATTAGGCTTATATACATACATATATGCACCTACAAGAATTAAAACTGCAACTAATGCTAATATTATCTTAATATTGTTCTTTGACATATATATAACCCCCTTCCCTACTCTGCATCTTCTGTGTCATCTGTTGACTCTGTTGTTGTGTCGTCTGCTGCTGTTGTATCCTCTGCTGGTGCAAGGTCATCATCTACATCGATAACTCCACCAAGGATATCATCACTTATGTCAACATATGTTACTGAAACTGAGAATGTGAAGGTTGTCTCACCTGTCTCCTCATCAACTGTCTTTGTATAGCTTGGAATATTAACATTATCAACACAAGAAATATTCTTGAGCTGAATAACTGTGTCTGCCATACCTTCATAGCTGCTTGATGTACATGGAAGAATTACTCCGGCATTAGATGTTGAAAATCCTGTTATAGCAACATCTGTAGGAAGATTCTCCTCAAGCTCTGATATAAATATTCTTGCATTCTCATTCAACTGATATGTAGAGAGATACATAGTCTGAAGCTCGTTATATGTTGTTCTTGCAGAATCATAATCCTGAATTATCTGGTCGATATCGCTAATTCTGTTGATATCCTCCTGAACCTCATCTCTCTTCTGTGTAGCATCATTCTTATCCTTTATAGATATGAACGAACCTGCTGCTGCAACTACCGCTGCAACTATTACTGCTGCTACATAAGGTGTAAGGCTTCCGCTTCCTGCCTTCTTAGCTGCCGCTGCATCCTGAGGTATAAAGTTCATAGGAGCAAATGCAGCACCAATAGGTGTTACAAGATATACAGGGTTGTATACCTTCATATCAATACTTGGATCAAACTTGATATTGTACAAGCTGTCCATAATTCTTGTGTTTACATTAAGCTGTATCTTAAACAAACCATCTATACCACGGATAAGAGCTCCGTCACCAGTAAGATATACATCCTCGATAGGCTTATCAGGATTCTTAGTAGCATAGAAGTCCATGACACGTCCGATATTATTAACAAGATATCTGAACGCACCTGTTGTCTCATTATCATCATAGTCAACCGTTATAAGTCGGTCATTCTGTAATAATGTCATAGCGGTTGTAGCATCTACACCC
>CAVELH010000225.1:0-2218 GCA_963616385.1 bacterium
GGGAGAGATAGTGAGACTGTCCGATAAGATTGCGTATGTTAATCATGACATAGACGATGGAATAAGGGCGGGTTTGCTCACGGAAGATACTCTTCCGGCAGAGTGTACTAATCTGCTTGGACATTGTACAAGAGATAGAATAAATAATTTGATACATGCCATAGTTACATATAGTGAGAACCTTCCTCATGTGGAGATGCCTGAGGATTATAGGCAGGCATTAAGAGAGCTGAGACAGTTTATGTTCAGGGACTTATATACTAATCCTGTTGCCAAGGGAGAAGAGGTTAAGGCTGAGCGTGTTATTGGAATGTTATTTGAAGAATACATGGAACACACAGACAGATTACCTGAGGAGTATGTAAGCCTGTTTCAGAGTGGTGAGGACAGAGAGGTTGTTGTCTGTGATTATATTGCGGGTATGACAGATAATTATGCGGTTGCCATGGCTAAGAATTTGTTCATACCGAAAGCATGGGAGGTATCGTAGATGTATTATTCTGATGAGATAGTTGAGGAAGTCAGAGCCAGAAACGATATTGTCGATGTAATAGGAAGCTATGTAAGTCTTAAGCACAAGGGAAACAGTTATTCCGCGTGCTGTCCGTTTCACCATGAAAAGACACCATCCTTTCATGTAAGCAGAGATAAACAGATGTATCATTGCTTTGGATGTGGTGTAGGCGGCAATGTATATACCTTTGTGATGGAATATGAAAATATGAATTTCCCAGAGGCAGTTCAGTTGCTTGCTGAGAGAAGCGGCATTGAGCTTCCCAAGGAAGAAATGTCAGAGGAAAAGCGTGCCAGAGAGAACTATAAGAGTGTCCTAAAGGAAGTAAACAGGACAGCAGCAGGGTATTTTCACTATCTTCTGACTAAGACGGAGCATGGAAAAAAGGCATTAGATTACCTACACGGCAGAGGACTTACCGATGAAACAATTAAGAATTTTGGCATGGGCTACTCCGATGTTTACGAGAATGATTTATACCATTATCTGAAAAAACAGGGATATACAGACAATCAGATGAAGGACGTAGGTCTTATAGACATATATGAGAATAAAGGTGCTGTGGACAAGTTCTGGAACAGAGTTATGGTGCCGATACTCGATATAAATGGCAAAGTAATAGGCTTTGGTGGAAGAGTTTTAGGAGATGGCTTACCTAAGTATGTAAATACGAAGGAAACACAGATATTTGACAAGGGACATAATCTCTTTGCCATGAATATAGCCAGACGTTCAAAAAGGCGTGGAATAATAATCTGCGAGGGCTATATGGATGTAATTGCCATGCATCAGGCAGGCTTTGACAATGCTGTGGCGTCGCTCGGTACAGCACTTACGATAGGTCAGGCGACTATAATTAAGAGGTACACAGATGAGGTGTATCTGGCATATGACAGTGATGGTGCAGGAACTAAGGCATCACTTAAGAATGTAGGAATAATGAGAGAGGTTGGATTGTCAACGAGGGTGATTGACATGAAGCCATATAAAGATCCTGATGAGTTTATAAGAGCTCTTGGAAAGGAAGCCTACGAGGAGAGAATTGCCAACGCTGTTACAGGTATTATGTTTGAGGTCAGCACTATAGCCACAAGCTATAATATGAAAGATCCTGAGGAAAAGGTTAAGTTCTCCAAGGAAGCTGCCAAGAGACTTGCGACCATTGAAGAGGTTGTTGCAAGGCACAGTTATATAGATGCTGTTGCAGAACAATATAATTTAGACAGAGATGGCTTTAAGGCTATGGTCACAAAGTATGGCACTGTAAGCTCGGGTGCAGAGCAACAATATGATACAGTTAAGGAGAGTACGAGAACATCACATGATGACAAAGATGATGTAAATAAGCCGCAGAGATTACTTCTTACATGGCTTGTCAATGAACCATGGCTGTTTGGCAGACTGGAAGAAATTATCTCCGAGGATGATTTTGTGGATGCTGATTACCGTGTTGTGGCAGATGTACTCTTTAAGCAGTACAGGGAGACAGGAACGGTGAAGCCGGCTGCTATCGTTGATTTATTTGATGATATAGACAAACAAAAGCTTGTCGCTAAGATATTGCAGACTGAGCTGCCATTTGATTTATCTCTTGAAGATAAGGAACGTGCTATCAACGATATAGTACGAAAAACAAAATTGGCAAGAATTGATTATGGCCTTGCAAGCTGTGGTAATGATATGAAGCAGTTTCAGGAGCTTATA
>CAVELH010000226.1:0-2205 GCA_963616385.1 bacterium
CAGTATAAGATTCTTGACATCAAGAGAAATTAATAAGTTATATGGAAAGAGAGATTAGTAAAGTGGCTGAGAATAATAACCAGAATAATCAGGCAAAGCAGCAGGATCTTAACAAGCTTCTCAAGGTTCGTCGCGATAAGCTGGCGGATTTGCAGGCAGCAGGCAAGGATCCATTTGAGATAACAAAGTATGATGTGACATATCACAGCACAGACGTAAAGGATGCCTATATTGCACATGAGGCAGAGCTTTTGGCTGGCAGACCAGCTCCAGTTGTTGATGGCTTGGATGAAGATGCGAAGAAGGAAGTTATTAGCAATGATTATAATGAGAGAAGAGCTATTATGGATGCTTCTCCTATACATGTAAGCATAGCTGGACGTATGATGTTCAAGCGTGTTATGGGTAAGGCTTCATTCTGCAATATTCAGGATTTGAAGGGCAATATTCAGGTTTATGTTGCAAGAGACCAGATAGGCGAGGAGTCATACGCTGACTTTAAGAAGTCAGATATCGGTGATATATATGGTGTGAAGGGTTATGCCTTCAGAACCAAGACAGGTGAGATATCTATACATGCAGAGGAGATGACCTTGTTAAGCAAGTCACTCCAGATTCTTCCTGAGAAGTTCCATGGTCTTACAGATACAGACGTGAGATATCGTCAGAGATATGTTGACCTTATTATGAATCAGGAGAGCAAGGAAGTATTTATCAAGCGTTCACAGATAATCAAGGAGATTCGTAATTTCCTTGCAGGTCGTGATTTCATGGAGGTTGAGACTCCTATGCTTGTTTCCAATGCAGGTGGTGCGGCAGCGAGACCTTTTGAGACACACTACAATGCACTTAATGAGGATGTTAAGTTAAGAATTTCTCTTGAGTTATATTTAAAGAGACTTATCGTTGGTGGCCTTGAGAGAGTATTTGAGATTGGCCGAGTATTCCGTAACGAGGGTGTTGATACTCGTCATAATCCTGAATTTACTCTTATGGAGCTGTATCAGGCATACACAGATTACGAGGGCATGATGGAGCTTACAGAGTCTATGTTCCGTTATCTCGCTGAGAAGGTATGTGGCAGCACTAAGATATCATACAATGGAATAGAAATAGATTTTGGTAAGCCATTTGAGCGTCTTACAATGAACGATGCCATCAAGAAATATACAGGCATTGATTTTGACGAGGTAGCAGATGATGCGGCAGCTAAGAAGCTTGCTGATGAGCATCATATTGAATATGAGGAGCGTCACAAGAAGGGTGATATTATTAATCTCTTCTTTGAGGAGTTCTGTGAGGAGAAGCTTATTCAGCCTACATTCATCATGGATCACCCTATAGAGATTTCTCCACTTACTAAGAAGAAACCTTCAGATCCAAGTAAGGTAGAGCGTTTTGAGTTGTTTATTAACACTTGGGAGATGTGTAATGCATATTCTGAGCTTAATGATCCTATCGACCAGCGTGAGCGTTTTGCTGCTCAGGATGCAAATGCAGCCGCAGGTGATGACGAGGCAGAGCATACAGATGAGGACTTCTTAAATGCACTTGAGATTGGTATGCCACCTACAGGCGGTATCGGATATGGTATAGACAGACTTGTTATGCTGCTTACAGATTCACAGGCGATTCGTGATGTTTTATTATTCCCGACGATGAAATCGTTAGACACAAAGAGGCCTGAGAAGAAGGAAGATGCAGGCGATAACAATGGTTTCTTTACACCAAATGAGAAGATTGATTTCTCAAAGGTAAAGGTAGAGCCATTATTTGAGGAGACAGTTGATTTTGATACATTCAGCAAGTCAGATTTCAGAGCTGTAAAGGTAAAGGCTTGTCAGGCAGTACCTAAGTCAAAGAAGTTGTTACAGTTCACACTTGACGATGGAACAGGTACAGACAGAACTATCCTTTCTGGTATTCACGCGTACTATGAGCCAGAAGAATTAGTTGGAAAGACACTTATTGCTATTACAAACCTTCCACCTAGAGCTATGATGGGAATTGACTCAAATGGTATGCTTCTTTCAGCAATCAGCGAGGAGGATGGAGAAGAGAAGCTTAATCTTCTTATGGTAGATAATCATATTCCTGCTGGGGCGAAGTTGTATTAGGCTGATGTAGAAATCGAAGCAAATAAGAAAATCGTATAATCAGTACAATGAATGGACAATTCCAATAGGAGTTGTCCATTTTCTGAAA
>CAVELH010000227.1:0-2095 GCA_963616385.1 bacterium
GGAAGCAGCTTTGTGTGGTCTATTGTGAAGCTTGCTATTTTTTCCATGTAAAACACTCTCCTTATATCGATTTATATATTCTTAATCATTTCACGCATAAGATTAACGCTGTGCATAATTGCTTTTTTCTCAAATGTCGGATAATCCTCAGTTGCACTGTCGTCTGCCTTATCAGATATTGCCCTTATTATAAGAAATGGTATGTTGTTAAGGTATGCAGCCTGTGCGATTGCAGCTCCCTCCATCTCTGTGCAATATCCCTGAAATGTATCTAATATATAATTCTTTTTATCCTTATCTGATATAAACTGGTCACCACTCACCACTCTGCCCTCAAATACATTTATATCAGTATTTACTCTCTCACAGCAGTCCTTAGCTAATGTGCGAAGTCTCTCATCTGCCACAAATACTGACTTTTCCATTCTGGGAATAATGCCAGGCTCATACCCGAATCCGGTAGCGTCCATATCATGCTGAAGTGCGTCAGTTGATAACACAATATCACCTATATTTATATCTGAATTAAGGCTTCCGGCAATTCCTGTATTAATAACAGCGTCAACACCATACTCATCAACAAGTATCTGAGTACATATTCCAGCATTGACCTTACCTATTCCTGAACGTACAACAACAACGTCCTTTCCCTCCATTGTTCCCTTATAAAAATCCATAGATGCTTTGGTTTTTATGGTAACATCCTGCATTTCCTCCTTAAGGCGGCTTACCTCCTCATCCATAGCTCCTATTATTCCTATCATAGTTATTTCCTCCTATATATCATATGTTAAATCTAAAATGCTTCTATGTTCTCTCTGGCGTTATGTATTTTATCGCACAATATTTCATATACACGGCTTATATATTTCTCATCATCATACGAAGCTACAATGCCATTATCAGAACTGTCCGTTACGATATCCGATACATAAAATTCATTGAGCACATACATTGCAAGCTCCTGTAGCTTTTCTCCTCTTCCGCTCTGCTTATATTCGTGCATCTTTTCTCTTGCATTTTTTATAAAATCATGCCAGCTTATTATGAAGCTTCTGTTTTGCTCAGGGCATTTTATCTGAATCCACTTCTTCACCTTTATTTTTGCCCTGTTTTCCTTCACGCACTCACCTGTCTGTAGGAAATACGAGAAATTCCCAGCTTCATCATACACTCTTCCAAGCGGAAATAACCTGCATATACTTGGTCTTACATTATGAATCATGCACCTTCCTGAATCATTCAAAAATGAGCATTTATCATTCTTTCCCATACTAAGGTTAGGCAAAATAAGTCCATCTGCCATATTAAGCTCAAGCTTTCCCGCAGCCATAAGCTGTTCAAACGTCATCCTGCTATCCCCGGCAAAGCATTTTAATATCCACACATCAAACGGATCAAGTATTATAGACTGTCCCATTCCTGTACAGCATTTGAAACAGCCATCACAACCTGCCGTATCTGCCTTTACCATATCGTTTTCTCTGTAAGTTCGTCCATCGGATATCTCATCCAGACTACATTCGCGTATCATCGCTGTATCTCCCTTACTCTTCATCAAAATTTACTGTGACAATCATACCATATATAAAGTAGTAATAGCAAGGGTTGAACTTATGGTTATAATTACTGTCTTATATCTACATAACCAATGTCAAGTACGTTTTCAGAAAATGAATCGTATGTATCATCCTCTGCAACGTTCAAATACAGATATGGCAAACATTCCTCGTCAACAAAAAATGCCCAGACAACAGTTTTAGTCTCACCAGCATTAAGCACCTGAATATTATTTTTATCATCCACTGATTCACCTGTATAAAAATAACTAGGATATGCTGAATTACTATAATCACTATACTCTGCTCTCTCACCTTCACCATAGTTTAAATATTGTGCAATATCAAATATTTTATAACCACTATCCGTTTTATCGAATTTGCATAAGGTTGCATGCGTATTTATCATTTTGAGTGGTTTATCATTTGTGTTCGTATAATCTATAGTGACTACAACTAATTTTTCATTTATTGTTTCTGATGACATCGACTCATCTATCTCATTTATACCTCCATCACCAGTCTTTACTCTGTAT
>CAVELH010000228.1:0-2062 GCA_963616385.1 bacterium
GAAGTATGGGAAACTGGTTTGAGAATATGGATAAGATGGATATACAGGCTGAGAGACGAAATACTGCGGAGGCTAGAAAGGAGCTTGCAGAGGCAAGAGAAAAGTTGGCAGAGTCTGAGGGCAGGCTGCTTGAGACGGAAAATCAGTTGACGGACACAAGGAGTGAGTTGTCGGATGTCCAAAGTGCATTGTCAGATACAAAGAATAAGTTGTCAGAACTAGAACATGAGTCTGAGAAAACGAAAAATCAAACTGCAAACTCCATAATTAATATGACCAAGAAATATTCGGGTGTCAAGGAATCGGCAGTTTCAGAAGTTGAGAAAGCCATTGGTGTTAGCAAGGAAGAGGCAGAGCTTCTGGTAGAAAAGTATTGGTAAAATATGAGAGAATATAACATTAGATAACAAGAGGAAAAATATAATATGAATAGTGCAGATAATACAAAACAAATAAAAAGAATAGGCGGTATCACATGGCGTTTGATATTTTTTCCTGTGATGATGATATATATGGAGGTTTATTTCCATAATGCAGTATATGATGAGATTAATGCTGGTGTTTTGTATCCGTGTATTTTGAGCGGCGCAGTTGGTATACTGTTTGCCTTGTTTACAGTGGCATTTAAAAAGATAGGAAATATTATTGTTTGTTATTTTATAACGGTGGTTGTTACAATATACTATATCGCTCAACTTTTGTATTATTACATATTTGATACATTTTTTAGCATTACTTCAATTAGAGGTGCTAACGATGCAATGAATTTTAAGTCTGAATTATTCAGGGCTGTGAAGAATTGCATACAGAGTGAAATAGGTATGCTGGTTCCACTTTTGGTGCTGATATTATTTGGAGTTGTTTTGTTTTCTTTTGAACGCCCTCCTATAAAAGAAAATACAATATGTGCCTGTGCAACAGTAGTTTCTATTTTTTTGTCTATACTTGCATTGAATATAAGTGGAAGGGGGCTATTTAGTCCATACAGTTTATACCATGATTCGTTTGTGATGGAATTATCCATGAAAAAACTTGGATTAATGACTACTACATACAGAGATGCCTGCGTGCTGGCATTTGGCAATAAAAACATTGCTGATATAGAATTTAATGAAGATTATGTTACGATAGATGATATTAATGAATATGGGTATGAACCGCAGATAGATAAAACTATAGATTTAACTTCGTTGTATGAAAATGCAAGTGATGAAGATATAAAACAGATAACTGCTTATATATCTAACAAACAGCCTACATATAAAAATGAATATACTGGTATGTATGAGGGCTATAATCTTGTCTTTATTACGGCTGAGAGCTTAAGCCCTTATGTTGTTCGCGAGGATTGGATGCCTACGTTATATAAGATGATGAATGAGGGATTCGTGTTTGACAATTATTATAATCCTACATGGTACAAGAGTACGATAGACGGAGAGTTCGTTAATTGTTTAAGTCAGTATCCATCGTTTTCAAGATGGAGTATGTATGAATCTGCTGACACATATCAACCTTATGCTCTGGGAAATGAGCTGAATAATAAGGGGTATGACAGTAAGGCATATCATGATTATGATTTTTACTATTACGACAGAAGCAAGACACATACAAATCTTGGATATGATTTTAAAGCCATAGGATATGGATTGGAATTACCTTCGGAAGATGAATATTGTTCTGATTTAGAGATGATGCAGACTACATATGATGAATTCACATCAAGTGAACCTTTTAATGTGTATTTTATGACATATAGCGGACATTTGCCATATGACTATGAAGACAATCCTATTGCACAGAAGAATAGAAAAGAGGCAGAAAGGCTTACGGAGGGATTGCCATATAATGATACTGTAAGAGCGTATATAGCTTCTCAGCTTGAATTAGAATATGCGTTGGAATATCTGGTTGACAGATTAGATGAGGATGGTTTACTTGATAACACATTGTTTGTCATAAGTCCTGACCATTTCCCTTATGTTATGATTAATGGGGATTATGATATTTTGGCAGAAAAAAATGTGCTGGATAATTCTTTCTCTCTCTATCACTCCTGCTT
>CAVELH010000229.1:0-2039 GCA_963616385.1 bacterium
ACATTATCTACATACGCCTTTGATTTGAGTGTGTTTTCAAAGCATTTATATGCGAACGAGGTTCCAATAGAACCGGGTTTAACCTGCCCTGCCTTCTTATCATGTACATGGCATATATAATCATATTGCTCATAGCTGTCTGCAAATTCTACAA
This sequence comes from bacterium, assembly GCA_963616385.1. Taxonomy (GTDB): domain Bacteria; phylum Bacillota; class Clostridia; order Lachnospirales; family Lachnospiraceae; genus Coprococcus_C. Next base: position 155 of record CAVELH010000229.1, read on the forward strand.
GGAATGGTGCTACATCTCTTCCCTTATTAGGGACAACTCTGACATCAAGCTTATTACATGGAAGTTTGGAAAAAGCATCCATTATTAGATTTTTTTTCTCTTCTGTATTAGTAGTAATATATATGTCCGCATTATCAGGCATTGCAGACGCATAGCTCATACACGACTCAATAAGCTCAGGAAAATGTATATGCATAACTAATGCAAGCTTTTTCTCAGATGCAATACCCGGCTTCTTGCTTGTCACACCAGACAAAACATAATTCCACTGAAAGTTTTTCTTCAAATCAGCTATATTCTCAACACGAAGCAGATTATCCCACATTAATTCTGTATCAAAATCTGTATCATTCTCAAGATAATCGTATAAAAGCATTGCCTCCTGTCCACAAGACTCATTAAGTATAACATTGTAATCCTGCATAAATGAACGTCTCTTGAATATAGGACATTTCTTTTCCTTAACCATCTCATATGCGAGGCCTACGGCAGGCTGATTAGATATGCTTCTGTAATCCTCAGCATCAACGTAAACCTTCCACTTATATCCAGCACTCTCAAAATATTTTGTGAATTTAGCCTCATGTCTGCTAATTGAGTCTAAATATCCTGTTATCATAGGCATATTATCCCAATAATCGTGGAATACATCTGAATTACATAACGTCTTTCTTACTGCAATAAAGTGTGACTGTATATGGTCTGGTATGTATCCCTCAGGCATAGTTCCAAACGGATCCTCGTCCGTTTTATAAAACTGTGTTATTCCCCAGAAATCCACATCCTCCTTATCCATTTTATCAAACATATCCTTAAATGGATAAACAGGTCCCATCATGGTATAGTTCATAAGAATAATTTCATCATAAGTTCCTAACTTGTCCCAGCCAAGCTGTTCCATAGCTTCTTTATAAGCCCATACATCAAATCCAACGTTATCTCTTACATATACCTTATCTGTAAATTTTTTAAATTTTTCTTTTCCTTCATCTGATAGTAAACCATTACACACCACGAATGTGTCCGTTACATTTTTCGTCATATCAGACAACATATAAGGTATGTAATCGTCAACTATCCCCTTCTTATCATAAAAAAAGAATATCAGTAATCTTTTTGCATTAGCATCAAGTATCATAGTTATCTCCTTATTCGTGCTTTTACACTTCGTGCCGGCTTAGTAATTCTCCAGCTTACAGAATTTTCCATATTCTGTATTTTTTCTGAAAGCTCAGCAAGCTCCTTCTGCAAACCATCACATTCCGCAAGCTTTTCCCTCTGCTTTAATATCTCAATGTCTTTTTCAAGATTCTCACATCTCATATCATTAAATGACTTATTTTTAGACTCCAGATACCCCAGCATAGTCTTATTAACAAATTCTATATTATACTCAACGTGTATCATTTTTACATCATCTGCTACATTTCCAATCAAAATCTGTGGATCATCCGTATTAAAATACACCAACTGGTTGTCAGAGGATTCACCATTAGTGCCATACGCTATGTCTGTTTCACCATTCGTATCAACAGCCACAACCTTTTTAATATAAACTATACATGATGCATTTGCAGGATCTACCCTCAGGGTATTACATCCATCAACGGAAATATCTAAGCTCACATCTCCCAATTCATCGGGAGTTGCTTTTATATATTCACTTTTATAGTTTTCATCATAGAATTTAACTATCTCTACCTTTTTCCGCTCAGTCTGTATACGCCTCTCCTCAACCAATCCTGCCGGAAAGTAATATTGCTTACCCATTGTACCATATAATTTCCACAATGGGGTATTTCCAACGTATACAAAATGCTGGAAATTTTCTTCCATTTTCTGGAATATAGGTATATCTGACTCATTCAGTCCAAACATCTTATAC